>NZ_JBHMCY010000024.1:0-95896 GCF_042430725.1 Streptomyces cinereospinus
GGTTCCTGGAGGTCGGCCCGGACACCGTCCTGGCCGCGATGGCCGAGGACGTCGCTCCCGTCGGCGCCCATGTCGTGGCCGCTCAGCGCCGGGACCGCGACGAGTCCCGCACTCTCCTCACGGCCCTGGGCGACCTCCACACCCGCGGCGCGGACGTCGACTTCACCGCCCTGCACCCCGGCGGGCACCACCTCGACGGCCTCCCCACCTACCCCTTCCAACGCCAGCGCTACTGGCAGCCCGAGCGTCCGGCCGGTGCCGGCCCGGCGTCGCTGGGGCTGGCGGCGGCCGGGCATCCGCTGCTCGGCGCGGCCGTCCAGCTCGCCGACTCCGACGCGGTCGTGTTCACCGGCCGTCTGTCGACACAGACCCAGCCCTGGCTGGCCGACCACGTCGTCGGCGGGTCGGTCCTGTTCCCCGGCACCGGGTTCGTGGAGCTGGCGCTCGCGGCAGGCGGGCAGGTCGGCTGCGAGGTTCTCGACGAACTGGTGCTGGCCGCGCCGCTCACCCTGCCCGAGCAGGGCGGGACGACGATCCAGGTGTCCGTCGGCGCCCCCGCCGAGGGCGGTGGCCGTACCGTCGCGATCCACTCACGCACCGACGACACCCAGCCGTGGGTGCGTCACGCGGACGGGGTCCTCGGCACGGCAGGACCGTTGCAACCCGCCGGACTGACGCAGTGGCCGCCGCCCGGTGCCGTGGCCGTGCCGGTGGACGACGCCTACGAGACGATGCTCGCGCGCGGCTATGGCTACGGGCCGGTGTTCCAGGGGCTCACGGCCGCCTGGCAGCGCGGCGACGAGATGTACGCCGAGATCTCGCTGCCGGAGCGGATCCACACCGAGGCCGCCCGCTACGGCCTCCACCCGGCCCTGCTGGACGCCTCGCTGCACGCGCTGGGCCTGGCCGGCGACGACCAGGACGGTGACGGTGCCGGCACCGTGCTGCCGTTCTCCTGGAGCGGTGTCGTCGTGCACGCCCACGGCGCGCGCGGCCTCCGGGTGAGGATCACACCGGCCGGTGACCGGGCCGTCGCGCTCGCCCTCGCCGACCTCTCCGGCAGCCCGGTGGCCACGGTCGGCGCGCTGACCCTGCGGGAGATCACCCCCGAGCAGCTCGCCGTGCTGCGGCAGGGTGGCACGTCCCCGTACCGGATGGAGTGGGTCCCGGTCGGCTCCCCGCCGCAGGCGGACTCCGGGGCCGGCCGGGTCACGGTCGGGCACGGCTGCCCGTACGCCGATCTGCCCGCTCTGGTCGCGGCGCTCGACGCGGGCGCCGTACCCGTGCCCGACATCGTGTTCTGGCGGGCCGCGCCCGCTCGGGCCGCCCTGCCGGCCGACGTCCGCGAGGCGCTCGCCGAGGCGCTCGGCACGGTGCAGCTCTGGCTGGCCGAGGAGCGTTTCGCGGCCGCGACGCTGGTGGTCGTGACGGACCGCGCGATGAGCGTGACCGGCGGTTCGGACGTCACTCTGCACCAGGCACCGGTCTGGGGGCTGGTCCGCGCGGCGCAGGCCGAGAACCCCGGCCGGTTCGTCCTGGCCGACGTGGACGACGCCACCGGGACGGTGGGCGGCACGTCCCCGCTCGCCGCCGCGGTGGCGACCGGCGAGCCCGAACTGGTGCTCAGGGACGGGCAGATGCTGGTGCCCCGCCTGGCCCGCGAGCAGCACGCCGGCGAGGCCTCCGGATCACCGCTCGACCCCACGGGCACCGTTCTCGTCACCGGCGGAACGGGCGGCCTCGGCGCCCTGGTGGCACGGCACCTCGTCAGCCGCCACGGCATCCGCTGGCTCGTCCTGACCAGCCGCAGCGGCCCCGACGCACCCGGCGCCGACCAGCTGCGCGCCGACCTCACCGGACTCGGCGCCGACGTGCGTGTCGTCGCCTGCGACGCCGGCGACCGCGACGCGCTGGCCGCCGTGCTGGCCGGCGTCGACCCGGCCGCACCGCTCACCGCCGTCGTGCACGCGGCCGGCGCCGTCGACGACGGTGTGGTCGGCTCGCTGACGCCGCAGCGGATCGAGACGACGCTGCGCCCCAAGGTCGACGGAGCCTGGCACCTGCACGAACTCACCGCCGGCCTGCCGCTGCGCGCGTTCGTCATGTTCTCCTCGGCCGGAGGCCTGGTGCTGGCCGCCGGGCAGGGCGGATACGCCGCCGGGAACGTCTTCCTCGACGCCCTCGCCGCGCACCGTGCGGCGCACGGGCTGCCCGCGACCTCGCTGGCGTACGGGCTGTGGGGCGTCGAGGCGGGCCTCGGCCGGTGGCTGACCGAGGCCGACCGGGGCCGCCTCGCCCGACAGGGCTTCCCCGTCCTCACCGTCGAGGAGGGGCTGGCGGCCTTCGACACCGCGCTGGTCACCGACCGGGCCACGCTCGTCCCCGTCACGGTGGACGCGACGGCCCTGCGGTCGCGGCCCGGGGAACTCCCGGCGCTCCTGCGCGGCCTGGTGCCCCCGGTGCGGCGGCGCGCCGCCGCCGGGCCCGCGGACGCCGGGGACCTGGCGCGCCGGCTCGCGGGGCTGTCCGGCGCCGAGCAGGAACGGGAGCTCACGCAGGTGGTGCGCGCCCACGCCGCCGCCGTACTGGGACACGACAGCGCGCAGGCCGTCGACCCCGAACGCGACTTCCTGGAGCTGGGCTTCGACTCGCTCGCCGCCGTCGAGCTGCGCAACCGGCTGACCGCCGCCACGGGCCTGCGGCTGTCGCCGATGGCGGTGTTCGACAACAAGAACCCCACCGCCCTCGCCCGCCGTCTGCACGCCGACCTCTCCCTGCCGCCCGCCGCCGCCCCGGCGGCCGGCGGGACGCCGGACACCCTGGCCGAGCTGTTCCGGGCGGCCGTGCTGTCCGACCAGGTGCTCAAGGGATTCGACCTGCTGCGTGCCGTCTCCGAGCTGCGCCCGCGGTTCGCGACCGCCGCCGACTTCGGGCCCCTGCCCGACGGGGTCCGGCTCGCGGACGGGCCGCAGGAGCCCGTGCTGATCGGCATCAGCACGCCGATGGCGACCGGTGGCCCGCACCAGCACGCGCGGCTCGCCGCCGCGTTCCGCGGCAGGCGCCCGATGATCACGCTGACCAACCCGGGGTTCACGGCCGGGGAGCCGCTGCCGCACTCCACCGACGCCGTGATCGACTGCCTCGCCGAAGGCGTGCTGCGGGCCGCCGCGGGCCGCCCGTTCGTCCTGATCGGCTACTCGTCGGGCGGCACGCTCGCCTACGCCACGGCCGGCCATCTGGAACGGGAGCGCGGTGTCCGGCCGGCGGGCGTCGTCCTGATGGACACCTACCGGGTCGACCTGGACGACCGGGACCAGGGCCGGCTGATGGAACAGCTCACCGTCGGACTGGTCCAGAAGGACGCGGCGTACGGCATGTTCCACAGCAGCGCCCTGTCCGCGATGAACCGCTACTTCGACCTCGTGCCCAGGTTCACCCTGGAGCCGGTGGCGGCCCCCGTGCTCTTCGTCGGCGCCACGGAGTCCTTCGTGCCCTCCGCCGCGGCCTCCGCCGCGGCCGCGGACGGCGACGACGCCTGGCGCGCCAGACCATGGGACCCGGCACACCACTTCGCGGCCGTGCGGGCCACCCACTTCTCCATGATCGAAGACCATGCGGCGCAGGTCGGCGGCCTTGTCGAGGAGTGGATCGGCCGGCACGCCGGTAGGGGTGACTAGGGGTACTTGCCGGGTCCGGCCCTCCCTATCGTCAAGGATGACATCGCGTGATCGAGCAAACAGGAGCGGCAATGAGCGCTGACGGCAGCTGGGAGTTCACGATCGACAGCCCCATCGGCAAGCAGAGCCTGTGGGTGGACATGAAGGCGGAGGACGGCAAGCTGGTCGGCACCTGCCGCGCGGACGGTCAGGTCATCGACCCGGACATCATCGACGGAAAGATCGACGGCGACCTCGTGTCCTTCAAGGTCAAGTCGCACAAGCCGGTGCCGCTGAAGATGACGCTGACCCTGACCCGCAACGGCGACACCATGACCGGCAAGGCGAAGCCCGGCATGTTCGGCACGTTCCCGGTCACCGGCAAGCGGGTCTAGTGTTCCGCCCCACTGCCAAGGGCGTGGCGCCGTTCGGTGAGTACAGGACCTGGTACCGGGTCACCGGCGAACTGTCGCCGCACCGGACGGCGCTCGTGGTGGCGCACGGCGGACCCGGCAGCACGCACGACTACCTGGTGAGCCTGGCCGCCCTGTCCGAACTGGGCGTCCCCGTGGTCCACTACGACCAGATCGGCAACGGCGGTTCGACCCACCTGCCGGACGCGCCGGCGGACTTCTGGACCGTCGAACTGTTCCTCGCCGAGCTGGACAACCTGGTGCGCCACCTCGGCATCGCCGACAACTACCTGCTGTTCGGCCACTCGTGGGGCGGCCTGCTCGTGGCCAAGCACGCCTCGACCGCCCCCGCCGGACTGCGGGGGCTGGTGATCGCCGACGCCCCTGCCTCGTACCCGCTGTGGCTGGAGCAGATGGACGTCCTGCGGTCCCGGCTGCCCGCCGGTGTCAACGAGACCCTGCTGCGCCACGAGGCCGCCGGCACGACCGGCAGCGACGAGTACCACGCGGCCACCCGCGTCTTCTACGACCGGCACCTGTGCCGTCTCGACCCGTGGCCCCGCGAGTACCAGGCGTCGTTCTTCGAGATGTACAACGACCCGACGGTCTACTTCACCATGAACGGCCCCAGCGAGTTCCACGTGATCGGCTCCCTGCGCACCTGGGGGGTCACGGACTGCGTCTCCGGCATCGCCGTGCCGACCCTGCTGGTCTCCGGCCGCCACGACGAGGCCACCCCGGAGACCGTCCGGCCCTACGCGGACCTCATCCCGGACGTGCGGTGGGAGATCTTCGAGCACTCCAGCCACGTGCCGCACCTGGAGGAGCCGGAGCGGTTCCACGCGGTACTGACCGAGTACGTGAAGGCCGTGGCCTTCGGTTAGCGGCACGAGGACACGGCCCCCGGCCGGCAGCAGCAGAAGGACGAGAGCATGGCCGATGAGCGGTTCAGCCCCCGGTTCCCCGCCGACACGCTCGACGCGTTCGCGCTGGCGCCGGCCACCCGGACGCCGGACGAGCCCGCCGTGGTGGAGCTCGGCGCGTCCGGGTCCGTCACCACGGTGTCGTACGGCGAACTCGCCCAGCGCGTCGAGGAGTACGCCAGGGAACTGACCGCGGCCGGGGTGCACGTCGGCGACCGGGTGGTGGTCGAGTCCCACACCTCCGCCGCGGCGATCGCCGTCCTGCTCGCCTGCGCGCGCGTCGGCGCCGTGTTCATCCCGGTCGACCCCGGCACACCGGCCCTGCGGCTGGACACCGTCATCGGCGCGACCGGACCGGCGCTGTACCTGCACCCGGCGGGCGGCCCGGCCCGCGCGCCCCGGGACGACGTGCCGCTCGGCGCGTTCGACGCGGACGGCCGGATCGCCCTCGACCGGCTGCCGCCGGACCGGCGGCCGCGCCGGCGCGGCGTGGTGGGCGGCGACCCGGCCTACGTCATCTTCACCTCGGGCACCACCGGCCGCCCCAAGGGCGTGGTGATGAGCCACCACGCGGCGCTGGCCTTCTACCGCGGCACCCAGCGCTTCGGCGCCCTGTCCCCCGGCGACCGGGTGGCGAGCACGTCCCCGCTGGCCTTCGACGTGGCGCTGTTCGACATCTGCGTGACCCTCGGCTCGGGCGCCACCCTGATCGCCGTACCCCGGCCGTTCCTCAGCTTCCCGCGCCGGCTGCTCGGCTTCCTGCGGGACACGGCGGCCACCGTCGTGCACGGCGTCCCGTCGCTGTGGCGGCCGCTGCTGCGGCACGAACCCGACGGTGTCGCGGCCCTCGGCGGGCAGTTGCGCGGCATCCTGTTCGCGGGGGAGAACTTCCCCCTGCCCGAACTGCGCCGGCTGCGGGAGCTGCTGCCGCACCTGCGGGTCGTCAACGCGTTCGGCGCCACCGAGACCGTGGCGTGCTCGTTCGCCGAGGTGCCCGACCCGCTGCCCGAGGACGCCGAGGCGCTGTCCATCGGGCACGGCTACCCGGGTGCCGAGATCCTGCTCCTCGACGAGCAGGGCGAACCGGTCGACGAGCCGGGGGTCGCGGGGGAGATGTACGTCCGCTGCCCGTCCCTGTTCTCCGGGTACTGGGACGACCCGGACGCGACCCGCGCCGTCCTCGTCCCGGACCCGCTCGAACCGCGCTCCGGGCAACTGGTCTACCGCTCCGGCGACCTGGCGTACCGCGGCCCGGCGGGCGAGCTGTACTTCTGCGGCCGCGCCGACTCCATGGTGAAGATCCGCGGCAACCGGATCGAACTCGGCGAGATCGAACGCCGGCTGGCCGAACACCCCGACGTGGCGGCCGCGGTGGTGCTGGCCCTCGACGGGCCCGGCGGCGAAGCGGCCCTCACGGCGTTCGTGGTGGCGTCCCCGGCCCGGGTCGCCCCGGCCGGCCTGGCGGAGCTGTGCCGGCGCGCCATGCCCGCTTACATGATCCCCAAGAGGTTCCACTTCCTGGCGGAACTGCCGCTGAACGCCAACGGCAAGGCCGACCGCGGGGCGCTGGAGGCGCTGGCCGGTCAGTAGTCCTGCCACTCGTGGCGCGCGTACTCCAGCACCGCCGGATCCATCAGGGTGCTCGCCCGGACGTCCTGGGGACGGCGGTCGAGGGGGAAGACGGAGGCGGCCCGCAGCACGGCGTCGTCCAGGAAGCGCAGTGCCGGGGCGTCGTCGGCCAGGCGCGGCACCGGCCGCGGCCCGTCGGCGCCGGGGACGGCGAGGACGTACCCCCAGTTGCCGAAGCTGGGGACGTCCGCCTGGTACGCGGCGGTGCGGTAGCCGGCCTGCTCGATCGTGGCGGCGATGGACCAGTACGACTTGGGTGCGAAGAACGGCGAGCCCGCCTGCACCACGACCTGGCCGCCGGGGTTCAGCGCGTGGCGCAGCAGGTGGTAGAACTCGACGCTGTACAGCTTGGCCAGCGCGGCGGTGTCCGGGTCCGGGAAGTCGATGACGACCGCGTCGTGGCGCCGGCCGGCGTCCCGCAGCCAGGTGAACGCGTCGGCGTGGACGACGCGCACCCGCGGGTCGTCGAACGCGTCGTCGTTGAGCTCGGCCAGCGGCCCGAAGGTGCGGGCGAGCCGCGTCATCGCCGGGTCCAGATCGACCAGCGTGACCCGCTCGACGTCGTCGTAGCGCAGCACCTCCCGCAGGGCCAGTCCGTCGCCGCCGCCCAGGATCAGCACCGAGGAGCGCTGCCGCGACAGCGCCGGATGCACGAGTGCCTCGTGGTAGCGGTACTCGTCGACGGACGAGAACTGCAGATCCCCGTTGAGGAACAACCGCATGTCGGGGCTGCCCGTGAACGCGGTGGACCGGGTGACGACGATGTCCTGGTACGCGGTGGTCTCGGCGTGCACGATCGGGTCGCGGTACAGCTGCTGGCGTGCCGTCACCTCGATGTCGTCGGCCAGGGCGTACACCGAGCCCAGCACGGCGAGCACGGCGGCGGAACCGGCCAGCAGCGTCACGCGCACCGCCCGCCGGGTCTCCCTGCGGAAGATCCACAGCACCACCACGACACCGGCCACGGCGTTGACCGCGCCCACCACCAGCGCGCCCCTGAGCTGCCCGAAGGTGGGCAGGAGCAGCAGCGGGAAGCACAGGCCGCCGACGAGCGCCCCCACGTAGTCCGCGGCGAACAGGTCGGCGACCGCGCTGCCCGCCTCCTGCCGCCTGATCCGCTGGAGCAGCGTCATCAGCAGCGGGATCTCCGCCCCGATGAGCAGGCCGACGGCGAACGACACGGCCACCATGGCCGGCATGTAGACGCGCAGCCAGGCGAACGTCACGTAGAGCACCAGCACCGACAGGCCGCCGACCAGCGCCAGCGCCCCCTCCAGCAGGGCGAAGGCCCCGACGGCGTGCCGTTGCAGCGGCTTCGCGGCCAGGGAGCCGAGACCCATGGCGAAGACCATGACGGAGATGACCACGGAGGTCTGCGTCACGGAGTTGCCGATCAGGTAACTGCCCAGCGCGGTCAGCGCCAGCTCGTAGACCAGACCGCAGGCCGCGCAGACGAACACCGCGAGCAGGAGCAGGAAACGAGCCGCCCGCGAGTGCCTCACGGGCGGCGGCGCGTCGGCCGGTGCGGTGCGGTCCAGGGTGGTATCCACGCCGGCGGGCTCAGGAGACCGCGGCGCCGACCATGAAGGCCGTACCGATGTACATGGCCGCCTGGACCCAGGCGGCGGGGTGGGGGCGGCCGTCCTGGTCGTCGAGGACGGCGTGGCCGAGGCGGCCGGGGGTCAGCAGCCCGATCAGGCACGCGATCAGGGTCATCACGACGACTCCGGCCAGGCCGTACAGCAGGGTGCTGAACAGGCCGTGGCCGAGGCCCAGTTCGGACTCGCTGGCCCGGATGGACTGGTCGATGACGAGGCCGATCGCGAGCGTCTGGCCGGCCAGCAGGACGGCCGCGCCCCGGTTCCGCTCCGTCCACACCACATGGACCAGCTTGCCGGGGGTGACGAGGTCGAGGGCGATGAACCCGACCACCATCACCACGAAGCCGGCCAGGCCGTAGAGCAGGGCCGTGCCTGCCGACTCGAAGATCTCTGCCACGGGGTGCCTTTCGAGGACTTCGGATGGGTGGGGTGCGGTGGCTGTGGCGGGCGGTGGCTCACTTGCCGGAGCCGGGGCCGCCGCCGCGGAACGAGTCGCTGTCGGGGTCCGGCCACACCGAGCTCACGTGCGGCCTCCAGCGGTAGTAGCCGCCGCGGTAGTCGTCGATCTCGATGCGGCTGCCGCCCAGGTAGGGGCTGACCGCGACGATGTCGTCCCGGTAGCGCAGGAAGACCATGCTGCCGCTGGTGGTGCGGTCCCGGGGCGAGGCGTGCTTCGCTATCTCGCCCGCGACCGTGGACACCGGGTCGGCCCGGTCGAGGTAGCCCCCGCCGCCGGCACGGTACTCCTTGCGGATCCAGCTCGACGGTACGGCGTTGCCGCCGGAGCCGCCGGAACAGGCGGCGAGCGCCGCCGTGGCGAGGAACAGGACGCCGATGCGTCGGGCGGTCTTCAACGGACCTCCAGCCGGGTGTGCGTCGCCACGATCGTGCGGCTCTGCGGATACGTGTGCCAGGTGTGCCAGCTCGGTCCTGTGCCGTGCCACTCGACGGTCAGCGCGGTGACCGCTTCCGGGGAGCCGGGGAAGATGCCGCACAGCGCCCGGGGATGCGCCTCCGCCCGGCCGCGCAGCTCCGCCACCCGCGTGCTGAAGTCGCCGGTGGCGTAACGCCGGACCTGGGCGCCGAAGCGGTAGTCCCAGCCCTCGGCCTCGTGCTCCGCCACCTCCGGCAGGCCGCCGTCCACGCCGGGCAGGCAGGCCACGGTCTCCCGGACCGGCCCCACGACGACCTGGTGCGAGGCGCCCAGGAGCCTGAGGTGCACGTCGATCCCGCCGACCGTCACGTCCCGCACGGCGAGCGCGGGGTACGGGGGGTGGCCGAGCGCGAACGAGAGCTGATCGGCGTCGGTGTCGAGATACGGCGTGGCGAGGGCTATACCACTCATCCGGTACGGCTCCAGCACGCCACCCGCGTCCCCATGACGGAACGCGCACACCGCCGCTTCAACGAAGATTCCCCCGGATTGGACCATTGCAGAACGCGGCGAGTATGGCACACGTGTCAAGGGCGCGGTGGCGGAGGCGGTGGCACGGGGGGCGCACACGGGGGACGGCGGGTGCGCGGTCCGCGCCGGCTGCGGCCGGTCCGGCGGGCGCCGGGCACGGGCCGGCCCCCGGCAGGGCGAAGCCCGCCGGGCGCGGACGGCCGGGCGGGCTCCGTGGCGGTGCCGGGGCGCGGACCGGTCCGGCCGTCCGCCGGGGACGGGAGGGCCGGTCCGGTCCGGCGGTGCGGCGTCCTCAGCGGGCCCCGGTCCAGTTGTGCGCCACGTCGACCACGACACGGTCCGTCAGCACCAGGACCCGGAAGGGCAGTCGCGCCCGCACGCCGAGCCCGATCTGCGTCTCGCCCTCGAAGCTGCCGCCGAACCGGGCGTCCCGGAACGTGCGGTAGCCGGTGAGGTCGACGCCCGGCAGTTGCTGGCCGGCCCGGGCGGGGTAGGTCGGCGCCCCGGTCCCGGGGTCGTAGCTCGGCGCGGTCACCCGGACCTCGATGACGGCTCCGCCGGCGACCGGTACGGGCCGGCCGGAGCCGTCCTGGCGGAGCCGGTCGACGTACCGGACCGAGTAGCCGGAGCCGCTGCCGCCCGCGCCGGGCAGGTCGACGACCATCCGGTCGTAGCAGGCCTGGCGGCCGGTCCTGACCTCCGTGACCGGCGCCGTCGTGGTGGCGGTCCGGGTCTTGGCCGCGCTGCCCCAGCCGGTCGGACACGCCGTCGCCGGCGCGGCGGCGACCGGGGCGCCCGCGGTGGCGGCCCGGGCCGGGGCGGCCACCAGTACCGACGTGACGCCCAGCAGCGCGAGCGTCGTCCACGCCGTCCCTCTGACTGTCCTGTTTCGTGCCATTGCAACCCCAAGGTGTGCGTGTTGGTGATATCGGCTAAGACGGCCGAGATGGCCGGAAGGTTGCATCCGATGATCACGTACCGTCACGCCCCGGCGCCGTCTCCCCTCGGCACCGTCACGCTCTGGTACCTACCGCCACGCCTCGGCACTGTCTGCGCCTCGGGGACTGTCATGCCTCGCGGCTGTCCGGCCTCCGGGCAGGCGAACACCCCCGAGACCGCTCGCACGCCGCTCGGGGCGGGGCGGGCGCGGGCTCTCGGGGGTGCGGCCGGCCGGGGTCAGGACGGACCGGGCTTGATGCGTCCGCGCCAGCCTCCGGTCTCGCCCCCGCGCTGCTCGACGTAGTCCTTGAACCGCCGCATGTCTCCCTTGATGCGCCGGTCGATGACGCCGGTCATGTCCGCGGCCTTCTCCGCGACGCCCGACGGTTCGACGTCCATGACCAGTTCCACGCGGGTGTGCGTGTCGTCCACGCGCTGGAAGCGGACGGAGCCCCGTTGCTGGGTGTCACCCGAGGTGGTGCGCCAGGTGATCCGCTCGTCGGGGAGCTGGTCGACGATCTCGGTGTCGAACTCCCGGCGCACTCCGCCGATCTTCGTGGTCCAGTGGTTGTGCCGGTCGTCGAGCTGCCTGACCTCCTCGACGCCCTCCATGAAGCGGGGGAACTCCTCGAACTGCGTCCACTGGTTGTAGGCGGTGTGCAGGGGGACCTCGACCTCGACTGTTTCCTTGACCGTGCTCATGTCCGACCTCCTTGCGATCGTGAGCGGCGGGCCGTGAGCCCGCCGTCCGGATCTCGGCACGTGCAGCGAGTACCCGAAGAGCGCGGATCAACAGCAGCACATCCGGCGACCGGCTGGCCGGGGCCGTGCCCGACGCCGGCCGCGCCCCCCGTCAGAACGGCAGCCGGCCCCGCGCCCGGCGGCCCGCCGAGCCGCTGCGGCCGAGCGCCCGCGAGCTGGACGAGAACGGCTTGCTGAACAGGCGGCCCAGCGGCCCGGGTGCCTTCGACCCGGCCCTGGACCCGAAACCGAGGGTGCGCTGCGCGCCGTTCTGCGGATGGCGGGACAGGCGGGGGAGCAGGAAGGCGAGTACGGCGAGTACCACGCAGGCGGCAATGATGCCGGCGATCATCATGAGGGTCTCCCAGTTCGCTGTTGGACGGACACCGCTCGCGTTCCCCGTTCCCGGCTGAACACGCGCCGGGCGCATTTGGTCCGGTACGGCGGTGTGTACGAGGCTGTCCGGTGAGCGCACCGCGCCGCCGGCCGGCCGAACGCCGGCAGACGCCGCCCCGGGAAGGAACGAACACATGATCATCTTCGGTACCAAGGGCTACCTGTACCAGATCGCGATACTCACGCTGCTCTGCGGCCGGTGCGGCAACCCCGCCGCCCACACGCTCAGGAAGCGCGTCACGAAGTTCACCCTGTTCTTCGTGCCGCTGTTCCCGTTCTCGACCAAGTACGCGACGCAGTGCACGTTCTGCGGCGCCGAACAGCGGGTGACCAAGGAGCAGGCGGAGCAGTTGCAGGTGCAGGCGGCGGGCGGGCCGGGCGGCCAGCCGTACGGGCAGCCGCAGCAGCAGCCGTACCAGTCCTGACCCGGGCCCGCCCGGGTCAGGACCCGGCCGCCTCCCGTGCGACGGCGCCGAAGGGGGCGCCCGTCGCCTCGGCCGGCGCCCGGGCGGCCGACAGCGGGCGGACCATGACCGTGAGGTCCGCGATCCTCCCGTCGTCGTCCAGGCGCGGGAAGTCACAGCCCTGGCCGCTTCCCGGCGACCGTCGCGGTGAGGACCGGGGCGCGGTCGCGGGCGTCACAGGCGCCGATCTCCCGCTCGTGGGCGAAGTCCTCGAAGACCTCGGCGACCGCGCGCGGGATCGCGGCGGCGACGGCCCTGTTCGGTGCACGGCTCGAAGGCGACCGGGCTGCGCGGGATGTCGTTCGAACGGGAGAACCTCCGCTGGTGCGAACCGGCGCGGCGGCGCCTGGAGCGCGGGCGGCCGCCGGGTGAGCGCGGAGCGGGCGCGGGGCTCGGGCGCGGAGCGGGGCGGGAAGAGCCGTGCGGCGTCCGCGCGTCGGCCTGTGCGGGCACGGGTGCCGGGCGTCGGGAACCGGAAACCGTGCGGGTGCAGCCGTACCGGTGCGTGCGTGCGTGCGCGCGTGACCGTGCCGAGTGCGGGCGGGCGTGGCTGTGTCGTTGTGTGCGGGCGTGGCCGTACCAGGCCCCGTCGAGCCCGGGGTTCGGTACCGGACCGGTGGGAACTCGGCTGCGGCACGCGGTGTCGAGGGCTCCGGCCGGACGGTGAGGGAACACGATGGGAAGGGACGGAACACCGCTCATGAGGATCGGCCTGGCACTCAGCGAACTGCACGACGCCGAGGTGGAACTGGTGCGCACCCTGCTGCGTACGGCGGACCACCACAAGTCCGCGCACGACGTCCACCACCTCGCCCTCGACCTGGCCGCCTGGTCCCGCCGTCATCTGCGCGAACTGGCCGCCATCGGCGGGCGCTACGGCGTCGACCTGGTCCAGGACCCCGAGCCCGCGCACGGGCGGCACGCCCAGGACGGAGAGCCGGACGAGGGTCTGCTCCTGCTGCGCGACCTGCGCGAGGTCCACGTCCGGGCCTCGGAGGTCTCCCTGGACTGGGAGCTGATCGCCCAGGCGGCCCAGGCGACCGCCGACGAGCCGCTGCTGGACCTCGTGCGCCAGTGCCACCCCGACACCCTGCGCCAGCTGTGCTGGGCCAACGCCCACCTCAAGGACAACGCGCCGCAGGTACTGGCCGGCTGACGCGCGCGCTCACGCCCCGTGCACCCGGTCCACCAGGATGCCGACGGCCCGCGGCAGAGCGGGCCGAACCCGAGCAGGACGCCGTCCTCCAGGGTGACGACGCCGCTCACGGCCGCCGGCCGGCACGTCCAACCGGCACCCCGCGGCCGGGGCACGGCCGGCACCCCGACCGGGCCGCACACCGGCTGACCGCACGGCCGGCTCGGGGCGCCCCGCACCCGCCTCCCCCGGGCGCCCCGGGTCCGGCCCCGCGTCCGTCGGCCCGTTCGGGGCACGGCACGGGCTTTCGTCCGGGCATGCGGGCGGGGCCGGGGACTGGAATGCTGAATCTGGCAGTGCCGCGTTTCGACCGCCTGACGAAGACGGTGGTGATCGCCGTGACGGTGAGCCACTCGGGGGAGCGGAAGCCGGCGTGGTCCCGGGTGGATCCCGCCGGAGTGCCGTTCCTGCGTACCCGGCTGACCCTGCCGGCCAGGCCCGCCACCTTCCTGCGCCGGGCCCGCCTGGTCGAGTCTCTCGACCGGGCGGCGACGGTGACGTTGACCATGGTCAACGGCACCGCCGGTGCGGGCAAGACCCTCCTGGTGGCCGACTGGGCCGCCGGGCAGGACCGGCCGCTCGCCTGGCTGACCTGCGACGCCGCCGACCGGGCCCCCGGCGTGTTCTGGGCGTACGTACTGGAGGCGCTGCGCGGGGCCGGCGTGCCGGTGCCGTCCGGGGTCGGCGGTCCCGCCGAAGCGGGCCGGGTGGACGCCCGGCTGCTGGCCCGCGTCGCGGCCGGCCTGGACGGCCGGGACAGCCCCGTCGTCCTCGTGCTCGACGAGTACGACCGGGTGACCGGTCCCGAAATCGCCGAGCAACTGGCGTTCGTGCTGGACCACGCGGGCCGCGGCCTGCGGCTGGTGCTCGTCACCCGCTCCGAGCCGCTGCTGCCGCTGCACCGGTACCGGGCCTCGGGCCTGATGGCGGAGATCCGCAACGCCGACCTCGCCTTCACGCCCGAGGAGGCCGCGGAACTCCTGGCCCTGCACGGTCTGTCGCTGCCCGCGGGCGCCCTGGGCGGGCTGGTGCGGCGCACCCAGGGCTGGGCCGCGGGGCTGCGGCTGTGCGCCCTGGCCGCGCAGCAGAGCCCGGACACGGAGAGATACCTCAAGGAGTTCGAGGCCGACCGCAGCACGGTGGCCGACTTCCTGCTGGCCGAGGTGCTGGACCGGCAGCCGCCCGAGCGGCAGGACCTGCTGCTGCGGGCCAGCGTCCTGGACCGGTTCTGCCCCGACCTGCTCAACGCGCTGACGCAGCGGTCCGACGCCGAGCCGACGCTGGCGGCACTGCACCGGGAGAACGCGTTCCTCCAGCGGCTCGGCCACTCCTGGTACAGCCTGCACCCGCTGTTCGCGGAGATCCTCCGGGCCCATCTGCGGGAGCGCGCGCCCGGGCTGGAGCCGGTGCTGCGCCGCCGGGCCGCGCGGTGGCTGCGCCGCTTCGGGACCCTTCCCGAGGCGCTCGCGCAGGGAGCCGCCGCGGACGACTGGAACTTCGCCGCCCGGGCCGTCGTCGAGGACCTGGCGGTGGGGCAGCTCTTCACCGGCCTGCGGTCGCGGGACCTGTCCGACCTGTTCGGGCGGATGAGCAGCGAGGCGGCCGGCCCGGCCGCGGACCTCGTCCGCGCGGCCCGCGCACTGGCCGACCGCGACCTGCGCCACGGTCTGCTCCACCTGGACCACGCCGGCAGGAACCTGGAGCAGGACGGGCTCGATCCGGGAGCGGCCCGGCTGACCTGCGCGCTGCTGGAGGCACTGGCCGGGCGGCTGACCGGTTCACCCGTCCGGGCGGAACGGGCGGCGCGGATCGCGGAAGCGGTCGCCCCGCACGTCCCGGCGGACCTCCGGGACGCGCACCCGGAACTCACCGCCCTGCTCTGGACCCACCTCGGCTGCGCCCGGCTGTGGGCCGGCGGGTTCGACGCCGCGCGGGAGGCGCTGAACGCCGTCGCCGGCTGCGCGGGCGGAGCGGCGACGGCGCTGCCCCGGACGGAGGCCCTGGACCACCTCGCGCTGATCGACTGCCTGACCGGCTGGCACACCCGGGCGGAACGCAAGGTCCAGGCGGCGGCGGCCGAGGCGGAACGCCACGGCCTGGCCCCGCAGGCCGGCTCCGGCACCGGCCGCCTGGTCCTGGCCGCCGTGGCCGTCGACCGCGGCGAGCTGGACCGGGCCGAGGCGCTGCTGGAACGGGCCGGCGACTGCGACCGCGGGTGCCTCGACCCGGTGACCGAGGCCGGACGGGTGCTCACCCGGGCACGCCTGCTGCTGGCCAAGGGCGACGCGCGGGCCGCGCTGGAGGCGGCGCGCGTCACCGTCCCCGCCGTCGTCGCCTCGCCGTGGGCCGAGGACGAGTCCGCGCTGATCACCGCGGCCGCCCACCTGGCGCAGGGCCGGCCCGAGTCGGCCGTCCGGGACCTGGAGCGCGCCTCGGGCCACCGGACGGCGTGCGCCGTCGAGGCCGCACGGGCGCGGCTCGCGGAGGGCCGGCTCGCCGAGGCCCAGGACCTCGTCGCCCACCTGCCCCACGACGACCGGCCCGGCCCGGCGGTGACCGTACGGGTCACCCTGGTGCGGGCCCAGGCCGCCCTCCAGGCGGGACGGACCGGCACCGCGCGGCGGCTGGTCGCCCGCGCCTTCCTCGACGCCCGCCGCGAGCGGCTGCGCGGCCCGTTCCTGGAGGCCGGGCCCTGGATCGGCCCCCTGCTGAGCACGGACGAGCTGCGGGAGCTGAGGCAGGGGTGGCTCACCGCCGGGCCCCGGGCCCGGCTCGCCGAGGAGCCGGGCCGGGCGCCGGCGCCGCTCGTCGTGGAGGAACTCAGCGCCCGGGAGCGCGACGTGCTGCGGCGGCTGGCGCTGATGATGTCCACCGAGGAGATCGCCGCGGACCTCCAGGTGTCCGTGAACACGGTGAAGACGCACCTCAAGAGCGTCTACCGCAAGCTCGGCGTGAACCGGCGCAGCGACGCGGTGCGCCGCGCGCGCGACCGGCGCCTGCTGTGACCCCCGGACACGGGGACCGCGGTGCACGGCCTCGCCCCCGGTGGGTGAGGCGCCCGCCCCCGCCGGCTGCTGCGATGGACCCGTGAAGCACTGGCGCGCCCTGATCGTCCTCGGTACGGCCCAGTTCCTGATGGTGCTGGACACCTCCGTGATGAACGTGTCCATCAGCCGGCTGGTCGAGGACTTCGACACCGAGGTCACCGCCATCCAGGCCGTCATCACGCTGTACGCCCTGGTCATGGCCGCCTTCATGATCATCGGTGGCCGGCTCGGGGACATCCTGGGCCGCCGCCGCGTCTTCCTGCTCGGCATGGTCGTCTACGGCACCGGATCGGCCGTCACCGCCGTGGCGCCCACCCTGGGGGTCCTCGCGCTGGGCTGGTCCGTGGTCGAGGGGCTCGGCGCGGCCCTGGTCCTGCCGTCCATGGCCGCCCTGGTCGCCGAGTCCTACCGCGGCCGCGACCGGCCCGTCGCCTACGGCGTCATCGGCGGCCTGGCCGGCGCGGGGATCGCGGTGGGCCCGCTGCTGGGCGGCTGGGTGACGACGTACCTCACCTGGCGGCTGGTCTTCGCCGGCGAGGTCGTGGTCGTGCTCGCCGTGCTGCTCTGCCACCGGGCGATCCCGCGGGCCGTCCCGGACGGGCCGCGGCCCCGGATGGACCCCGTCGGGGCCGTGCTGTCGGCGGCCGGGCTCGCGCTGGGGGTGCTCGGCGTGCTGCAGAGCGGCACCTGGGGCTGGGTGCGGCCGCGCAACCCGCCGTTCACCGTGCTGGGCTTCGCGCCCACCCTCTTCGTGATCGCGGCCGGCGCGGTCGTGCTCGCCCTCTTCCGCACCTGGGAACGGCGGCGCGACGCGCGCGGCGAGTACCCCCTGGTCCACCTGGACCTGCTCGCCCGGCCGCCGCTGCGGTCGGGCCTGCTGGCCCTGCTGAGCCAGAACCTGATCCTGCTCGGCCTGTTCTTCGCCATCCCGCTGTATCTCCAGGTGGTGCAGGGGTTCGACGCCTTCGAGACGGGTCTGCGGCTGCTCCCGGTCTCCGTCACCATGCTGGTGACCTCGCTGGTGGCCGCCCGGCTCGCCCGGACCGCGGGACCCCGCGCGGTGGTCAGGCTGGCCCTGCTGACCCTGCTGGTGGCCGTCGTGTGGCTGCTGGCCACCATCGACCCGGTCATCGACGACGCCCAGTTCTTCGCGGCCATGGCCGTCCTCGGCGTCGGCATGGGCCTGCTCGCCTCGCAGCTCGGCAACGTGGTGCAGTCCAGCGCCGCGGAGGAGGAGCGCAGCGAGGTCGGCGGCCTGCAGTTCACCGCCCAGAACCTGGGCTCGGCGCTCGGCACCGCCCTCATCGGCTCCCTCCTCGTCGGCGCCCTCGCCCACGCCTTCACCGCCGCGGTGGAGACCGATCCCCGGCTGTCCGCCCAGGCCCGCCAGGAGACCGGCGTCGCCCTGGAGGCCGGGATCAGCTTCGTGCCCACCGCACAGGTGCGGTCGGCGGCCGAACGGGCCGGACTGCCCCCGTCCGAGGTCGCGGCCCTCACCGAGTCCTACGCGCAGGCGCAGCTCGACGGCCTCCGGGCGGCCGTCCTCGCGGTCGGCGGCATCACCCTGGCGAGCCTCCTGGTCACCCGGCATCTGCCGACGGGCCGGCCCGCCCGGCCCGAGGAGCCCGAGCCGGCGGCCGGGCGCACGGAACCGGAGGAGAAGGCGTGAAATCCCGGACGCGGGACGCGTCGGCCCGGGCGGCGGAACGCCGCGCGCACGCCGACTACACCGGCGGTGTCTACGGATCGATGCTGGCCGCCTCCGTCGTGGTCGGTGCCGGTGCCCTCGGCGCGTACCCGCGCGTCGAGCTGGCGGTGCTCCTGCTGCTCACCGGCGGGGTGTTCTGGGTCGCCCACGTGTACGCCCAGCTGTTCGGGGCGCGTCTGGCGCAGCAGCCGCTGGGCCGCCGGGTGACGTGGCAGGTGTGCCGTGACGAGTGGCCGATCGTGAAGGCCGCCGTGCCACCGGCCGTGGCGGTGGCGATCAGCCCGCTGCTCGGCCTCGGCGTGCAGGGCGCCGGGTGGCTGGCGCTGTGCGTCGCCGTGGCCGGACAGGTGGGCTGGTCGGTGGCCGCGGCGCGGCGGGCGGGGGCGGGCCCTCGCATGATGGCCGCGGCGGCGGCGGTGAACCTGGTGACCGGCCTGCTGATCGTCGCGTTCAAACTCGTGGTGACCCACTGACGCCGGCGGCCGGCCGAGTCACCTGTACGGGGTGAGGCCGGCCGGGTCCGACGGGCGGAGGATCGCAGGGTGGTCGCAGGCGGCCCGATGGAAGTCCCCCCGCGGGAGAGCAGACCATGCGCTATGAGATCCGCGTCGACGGGCAGGTGTCGGAGACGCTGACCGACACCTTCCCGGAGCTGGAGTACGTGGTGATGTCCGGTCAGACGGTCTTCTACGGCCCGGTGGTGGACGAGGCCCACCTGTACGGGCTGCTGGCCCGGTTCCAGGCGCTGGGGCTCACCGTGGTGGAGATGCGCCGGCTGGCGGAGTGAGCACGCTCGGCCGTCCCGGTGGGCACGGCCGGCGGTCTCGGTCGGTACGCCGCCTCGGTGGGCACGGCGGCCTCGGTCGGCACAGCCGTCTCGGTCGGCACAGCCGTCTCGAAGGTCACACCGGTCTGTCAGGTCATACCGGTCTGTCAAGGTCACACCCGTCTCGCAAGGTCACACCCGCCGCGATGACACAGCCGTCTCGGTCGGCAGGCCCGCCCCGGTCGGCAGGCCCGCCCCGGTCCGCTCAGCCGCCCTCCGCCGTGACCCGGCCGGACCGGGCGGCGGCCCGCAGCGCCTCGAAGTCCCGCTCGTTGCGGTCGGCGTAGGACCGGGCGAACTCGGTGAGCGCCCGGTCGAAGCGGGCACTGCCACCCAGGTAGGCGGCGATGGCGACGGGGTCGCCGGAGCGCGCGTGGGCCCGGGCCAGCGACCCGCCGCACAGCTCGCCGAACAGCGCCAGCAGGCTCGCCCCGGTCCGCTCAGCCGCCCTCCGCCGTGACCCGGCCGGACCGGGCGGCGGCCCGCAGCGCCTCGAAGTCCCGCTCGTTGCGGTCGGCGTAGGACCGGGCGAACTCGGTGAGCGCCCGGTCGAAGCGGGCACTGCCACCCAGGTAGGCGGCGATGGCGACGGGGTCGCCGGAGCGCGCGTGGGCCCGGGCCAGCGACCCGCCGCACAGCTCGCCGAACAGCGCCAGCAGGCCCGGATCCATGGTGTCCGGACGGGCGATCCCCTTCCAGTCGCGCAGCTGGCGGACGTAGAAGTCCCGGCCCTGCCCGTCGAGGCCGATCGTGTGCGTCCACCCGAGGAAGATGTCGCTGGACGTCTGGATGAGGCGCTGCCCGGACACCACCCGGCGGCCCTGGTTGCCGTACCGCACGCCCCCCGTGTACGGGGCGAGCACCGACTCCTGCGCCTCCTTGGCCTGCAGCAGCAGCGGATCGTCGTCGTCCCGGCCGAGCAGCAGCGCGATCCAGCAGCGCGTGCCGACACTGCCCACGCCCACCACCTTGCGGGCCAGGTCCACCAGCCGGTACCGGTGCAGCAGATGGCGGCGCTCCGAGGACAGACTGCGGGCGTAGGCGTCCAGCAGCGCGCTCAGCTCCCCGGCCCGGTCCTCGTCCCCGGTGCCGTCCCGCAGATCGCGCAGCGGGACGACGAGCGGCGGGTCGGGGGTGATCCGCCGGCCCTCGGCCGTGGCCCGGGTGAGCTGCTCGAAGGCCTGGAGGTGGGTGCGTGTGCGGGCCCTCGCCGCGGCCCGGGCGGTGCGCCGCCGGGCCTGGCGGTCCAGCGAGGCGGCGAGAAGCTCGCGCAGCCGGTCGGCGTCGTCCTGCGCGTACCACACGTCCAGCGTGCTCATCCCGGCGAACGCCCGCATCCGCTTCCGGTAGGCCCGCACGCACGCCTCCACCGCCCGGTCCTGCTCCCGGGCGGTGAACCCGTTGGCCCGCCCGGCGACGACGAAGCTGGCCGCCAGGCGTTTCACATCCCACTCGAACGGCCCGGCCAGCGTCTCGTCGAAGTCGTTGATGTCGAACACGAGCCGCCGCTCGGGGGAGGCCAGCAGCCGGAAGTTCAGCAGGTGGGCGTCCCCGCACAGCTGCACGGTCAGCCCGGTGCTGGGCAGCGGGCCGAGGTCCATGGCCATGATCGCCGCCGCGCCGCGGTAGAAGCGGAACGGCGACTCCAGCATCCGGCCGTAGCGGATGGGCACCAGCTCCGGGAGCCGGGTGGCGGACTGGAGCTCCAGCACGTCGACCGGATCGGTCCGCTGCCGGTCCGGCTCGAACCAGCCGTGACAGGAGCGCGAGGCACGGGCCCGCGCCCTCCGGCCGTACGCCATCCGCTCGGCCACGGTCAGGGAGGCCGGCAACGCGTCCGTCGTGGTCATGGTCACCCTCCGCCCGTGTCGTCCGTGGTACGGCCGCGCTGCCTCAGCCCCTCCCGCACCGCGCCCGCCAGCACCCGCGCCGCGACGCCCACCAGCAGCAGCCCGCCGGCCATCTGGAGCATGGCCAGCACCCGGCCGGCCTGGGAGCGGGCGGTGATGTCGCCGTACCCCACGGTGCTGAAGGTGGTGAGGGCGAAGTACAGCGCGTCCGTCCTGGTCAGGTGCTCGCTGAAGGCGCTCGGGAACGAGTGGCCCAGCAGGTAGTAGGCGCTGGCGAAGAGCAGCACGTACAGCGGCACGGTCGCGGCCAGCGCCTCGACGGCCTTCAGCCGCGGATGGGCCGAGCGGATGACCGTGCGGACCTCCCAGGCGAACACCGCCACGACCGCCAGCAGGCCGCACACCAGCCACACCACGGTCTCCGCCGTGACGCGCTCCATGGGCAGCAGGTAGTAGCCCGCCACCAGTCCGGCCGCGATGACGGTGCCCCGCGCGAACGCCGCGGCCGCCACCCGCCGACCGGGACGCGACCGCGTGCTCATCCTCGCTCCGTTCCGCCGGTGACCGGTGCACCGCCTCCAGGATCACCTCAGCGCTCCCGCGGCGCCCGCGGATCACCCGTCGTGGGTGATCCGCGGGCGGGCGGCCGGGCACGACGCTGGCCCGGTGGGCACCGCACACCGTCCGCGTCAGCGGTCCGCACCCGCCCCGGACGGGCCGCGCCAGGAGGAGCCATGACCGTTCCGGGTGGTCCGACACCACAGGAAGCACCGAACCCCTCGTCCGGGGGAGCGCGCCCCGCGCCGCCGGGCGACCCCGCGGAACTGCTGGGACGGCTGGGCGGCTCGTGGACGTGGCTGCTGGGCTCGGCGCTGGCGACGCTCGTGCCGGGCGTCGTCGTGCTGGTGTGGCCGGCGGGCACGCTGCACGTGCTGGCCGTGGTCATCGGGCTGTACCTGCTGGTGACCGGGGGCTTCCGGTTCGTCGCCGTCTTCGCCCAGGAGCGCGGGGAACGGCTGCCGGGGCTGCTGCTGGCCGTGCTGTACGTGCTGGCCGGGGTGCTGTGCCTGCGGAACCCGCTGCAGACGATCGCCGCGCTGTCGCTGATCGTCGGGATCGTCTGGCTCGTCACCGGCATGCTGACCGCCTACGCGGCCGTCGCCGCCGAGGCCCTGCCCCACCGGGGCGTCGTGTTCGGCGCCGGGGCGCTCGGCGTCGTGGCCGGCGTCGTCGTGCTGGCCCTGCCGGCCGAGTCCGCCCTCGCCCTGACCCGGCTGCTCGGCCTGTGGCTGGTGCTGCTCGGGCTGGTCGAACTCGCGGTCGCCTTCGCCTGGCGGGCCGCCTCGCGCCGGGCGCCCGGAGACGGCCGGGCGGGCCCGCCCGCGGCGGCGTGAGATCCCCGGCAGCCGGCCCTGCCACGGAGCACCGCCGCGCCCTCCCGGGCCACCCAACAACTTACGGAGACCCCATGGCCCCGACCCAGACCCCCGCACCGCCGCCGTCCGGCGGCGGTGCGGACGACCAGGTCGTCGTCACCCCCGAGGAGCACGCCGAGTACCGCCGGCTGCGCCACGCCGCCGCCGTGCGCCACCGCACGGCGCGCTCCGTCGGCGCGTCGGTTCTGCTCCTGGTCGCGCTGCTGCTGTCCCCGCTCGCCGTGGTGGCGGCCTGGGTGGACGACGAGGTCACCGACACCGACCGGTACGTGCAGACCGTGGCGCCGCTGGGCTCGGACCCGGCGGTGCAGGCGGCCGTCACCGACCGCCTGACCGACCGCGTCGTGGCCAACGTGGACGTCGAGGCGGTGACGAGGTGGCTGGGCGAGGCACTCGCGGACGCCGGGGCACCGCCCGCCGTCGCGGACCGCGCCGACGCGCTCACCGGGCCGCTGCGCGCCGCCGTCACCGACGCCGTGCACCGCGTGGTGCAGCGGGTGGTCACCAGCGACGCCTTCGAGGATGCGTGGGTGGCGGCCAACCGGCGCGCCCACACGGCGGTGGTGAACGTGCTCACCGGCAGCCAGGGCGGAGCCGTGCGCGCCGAGCAGGACAAGGTCGTCCTGGATCTCGGCACCGTCGTCGACGAGGTCAAGCAGCGACTGGTCGACGCGGGCTTCGAGAAGGCGTCGGTCATCCCCGCCCCGGACCGGCAGATCACCCTGTTCGAGAGCGACGCGCTGCCCGAGGCGCAGGCCGGCCTGCGGCTGCTGGACGTCCTCGGCACGTGGCTGCCGGTCCTCACCGTCGTGCTGGCCGCGCTGGCCGTCTGGACCGCCCCGGGGCACCGCGTGATGCTGCTGGTCACGGCCCTGGGCGCGGCATTGATGATGGTGCTGCTGCTGATCGCGCTGGCCGTGGCGCGCCGGTTCTACCTGGACGCCGTCCCCGCGTCGACCCTGCCCCCCGACGCCGCCACGGCGATCTACGACACCCTGGTCCGCTTCCTGCGCGACAGCACGCGCACCCTGCTCGTGGTCGCCGTCGTCGTCGCCCTGGCCGCCTACCTGTACGGACCCGGGCGCGCGGCCCGCGGGGTACGGGGCCTCGCGGCGAGCGGCACCACCGCGGCCGGCCACGGGCTGCGGCGCCTGGGGCTGCGCACCGGCGCGGCCGGACGCTGGCTGGCGGCGCGCCGGCCGGGGACCACCGGCGTCGTCATCGCCGGCGGTGCCCTCGCCCTCGTGTTGTGGAACCACCCCACGGTCGCGGCCGTCGCCCTGGTCCTCGGCCTGGTCCTCGCGGTCCTCGTCGTGCTGGCCGTGCTCGCGGCGGCCGGCGGGTCCGCGCCCCGCGAAGCCGGACGGCCGGCCGGACCCGGCGGGGCCGCGCCGTGAGCCCGGCCCCGACGGCCGTCTCACCCCCGCCGGGTGAGGCCGTACCGCACGAGCGTGCGCAGCCTGAGAGCAGCGGGGAACACCTGCCGGGCGCCGCCGCGCACGGAGACGACAGGAGACGAAGATGAGTACTGGGACCTACCTCGCCTACGACTTTCCGCTGCTGAGCATGTTCTGGACCCT
This sequence comes from Streptomyces cinereospinus, assembly GCF_042430725.1. Lineage (NCBI taxonomy): Bacteria > Bacillati > Actinomycetota > Actinomycetes > Kitasatosporales > Streptomycetaceae > Streptomyces > Streptomyces cinereospinus. The sequence continues at coordinate 23,810 of NZ_JBHMCY010000024.1, forward strand.
GCTCTGGTTCTTTCTGTGGATCATGTGGTTCATCCTGCTCTTCCGCATCATCGGCGACATCTTCCGCGACGACACCCTCAGCGGCTGGGGCAAGACCGGATGGCTGGTGTTCGTCATCGTGCTGCCGTTCCTCGGCGTCTTCGTCTACCTCATCGCCCGCGGCAAGGGCATGGGCCACAGGGAGGTGTCCCACGCCCGGGCGCGGCAGGAGGCCTTCGACAGCTACGTCCGGGAGACGGCGGCCGGCGGCCGGCCCACCAGCAGCGCCGACGAACTCGCCAAGCTGTCCGAGATCCGCGCCCGCGGCGACATCACGGACGAGGAGTTCCAGCGGGCCAAGGCCCTGGTCCTGAGCGACTACGGCCCGTCGGCCCGCTCCGGCGCCGCCGGCTGAACCCGCACCACCGGCCGACGGCCGCCACCGCACACAAGGACACGGAAACGAGGCAGACATGACCGCCACACCCCAGCCCCAGAGGCACACCGCGCGGCGCGAGTGGGCCGCGGACCTGATGGTCTTCGGCGCCATCATGCTGATGCTCGCCGGCATTCTCGGCATCCTGCGCGGCATCATGGCGATCGCCCAGGACGATGTCTTCGTCACCACACCCGACTACGTGTTCCGGTTCGACCTCACCGGGTGGGGCTGGGCCCATCTCGTCCTCGGCGCGGTCGCCGTGCTCGTCAGCGTCGGGCTGTTCCAGGGGGCGACGTGGGCACGGGTCGGCGGCGTGGTGATCGCCGGGCTCATCGTCATCGCCAACTTCCTCTCCCTGCCCTACTACCCGGTGTGGTCGGTGCTGATGATCGCCTTCTCCGGGTTCATCATCTGGGCCCTGTGCGTCGCCCGGAGGGAAGACGTCCGAGCCCCGCTCGGCGCACGCGCCGGTACGGCCGGCCGGTAGTCCCGACTCCGGTGCGCCCTGCGGTGACCGGGCGGCCCCGGTCGCCGCACGGCGCACACGAGGGGGCGGACGGCGCGCGGTGACCGGGGACAGGAGACGGCTCCGCGCGGCACCGACTGGCTGCTGTCCCGGGACGCGGGCGACGTCACCGCCGACGGCGCACGCCACCAGTTCCGCGTCTTCGTCCTCGGCGGCCGCGTGATCCACGCCCGTGAGCACCTCCAGTCCGAGCCGGACACCCCCTGCACCACCTGCCGGGGCGCCCCGCCCGTCCCGATCGCCCCGCCCGGCCTGCCGCCGCGCCTCGCCCGGCCGGCGATCGCGGCCACCGCGCCGGTGGGACCGCCCTTCGCCGGCGTCGGCCTCGCCGTCGAGAACGGGGGAGTGGTCTTCGAGGCGGACGTGCAGCCCGCCTTCGTCGACGGCGAGGCCGGGACCGTCGCCGTGCCGTACGTCGAGGCCCATCCGAGCGCCCCGGCGGCGGCCCGCCGGGCCCGCCGGGCACAGCGGTTGCCCGCCCGAGGGTTCCTCACACCTGGGTTACGAAATGTTCAACCACTGGTATCGGTGGGGTGATGCGGTGACGATGGACACATGACTCTGGCCCAGCGCGCCCTGGAGCGACTCGCAGTCTGGCCCGACCTCACGGCGGGACCGGCCAGTTGCGGCACGGGGCGGGCAGTTCGCACCGCCCGCAGCGAGATAGCCCACTTCCACTCGGCCCGCGACGTGGACCTGCACCTGACCCGCCGGGCCATCCGCCGGATCGCCCAGGACCTCAGCGTCTCCACGGCGATCCGGCTGGTGCCCGGCTCCCGGTGGGTGACCGTCCACCTCGACTGCGACACGGACGTCGACCTGCTGCTGAGCCTGGTGAGCGTCGCCCTCCAGGCGCACCAGGCCGGGCCCCCCGCCGAGCCCGCCACGCCCGGCGGGTGCAACTTCCGCCGGGTCACGGTGCTGCGCCCCGACCCGGCCGGCGCGGCGCCCCCGGCCCCGTAGGAGCGTCTCCCGCGCGGGGTACCCGTCCGTCACCGGCGTGGGCCGCGCCACCCGGCGGGGCGTCGGGGAGACACTGCTTCCGCACGGCGCCGAGACGGCCGGACCGCGTCCCGGCGGGCCGCCCGCTGCGGGAGGAGCACCGAGGTGATGGGCTGGACCTGGGAGTACGAGGGCTACGAGCCGGCCGACGAGCGGCTGCGCGAGTCGCTGTGCGCGCTCGGCAACGGCTACTTCGCCACCCGCGGCGCACTGCCGGAGTGCTCGGCCGACGATGTGCACTACCCGGGGACCTATGTGGCCGGCTGCTACAACCGGCTCACCTCCGACGTGGCCGGACGCATGGTCGAGAACGAAGACATGGTCAACCTGCCCAACTGGCTGTCGCTGCGCTTCCGGTTGCGCGGGCGCCCCTGGCTCACCCCGGACACCGCCCCCGTCCTCGAACACCGCCAGGTGCTGCACCTGTCCTCGGGCGTGCTGGAGCGGCTCACCTGCTACGGGCTGGGCGACGGGCGGGCGCTGACCGTCCGCCAGCAGCGGCTGGTGCACATGGCCGACCCGCACCTGGCGGCGCTGCGCACCGACTTCACCGCCGACGGCTTCACCGGCGAACTGCACGTCGAGGCGGCCCTCGACGGCGGCGTCACCAACGCCGGCGTGGCGCGCTACCGGGACCTGGACGGCCGGCACCTCACCCACGAGCACGCGGGAACCGCCGAACACGACACGGTGTGGCTGCGCTGCCGTACCCGCACCTCCGACATCCGCGTCGGCATGGCCTCCCGCCTCACCGCCGACGCGCCCGTCACCGTCCGGCACGCCCGTCCCCGTACCACCCAGCGGATCCGGCTGCACCTGGCGCCCGGCCGCACCGCCACCGTCGACAAGACCGTCGCCCTGCACACCTCGCGCGACCCCGCGATCAGCGACCCGCTGCACGCCGCCGTCGCGCGTGTCGGCCGCGCCCCCGGCTTCGACGAGCTGCTGCGCGGCCACCGCACCGCCTGGGCCCAGCTGTGGCGCCGCGCCGACCTCGACGTCGCCGGCGAGGCCGGCAGCATCCTGCGGCTGCACCTCTTCCACGTGCTGCAGACGCTCTCCCCGCACACCGCCGACCTCGACGTCGGGGTGCCCGCCCGCGGACTGCACGGCGAGGCCTACCGCGGCCACGTATTCTGGGACGAGCTGTTCGTGCTGCCCTTCCTCAATCTGCACTTCCCCGAGGTCTCCCGGGCCCTGCTGCGCTACCGCCACCGCCGCCTCGAACAGGCCTGCACCGCAGCCCTGCACGCCGGCCGCCGGGGCGCGATGTACCCCTGGCAGAGCGGCAGCGACGGCCGTGAGGAGACCCAGCAGCTGCACCTCAATCCGCGCTCGGGCCGCTGGCTGGCGGACCACTCCCACCTCCAGCACCACGTCGGCTCGGCGATCGCGTACAACGTGTGGCAGTACTGCGAGGCCAGCGGCGACACCGAGTTCCGGCACACCAAGGCCGCCGAGATGCTGCTCCAGATCGCCCGCTTCTGGGCCGACGCCGCCGGGTACGACCAGACGCTCGGCCGGTACCGCATCCGGGGCGTGGTCGGCCCCGACGAGTACCACGACGCCTACCCCGGCGCCCGGCAGCCCGGCCTGGACGACAACGCCTACACCAACGTCACCGCTTCCTGGGTGCTCACCCGCACCCTGGAGCTGATCAACGGCCTGCCCGAGCCGCGGCGGCGCGAACTCGCCGAGCGCACCGGCCTGGACGACGACGAACTCGGCCACTGGGAGGAGGTCTCCCGCACCCTGCACGTGCCCTTCCACCAAGGCGTCATCAGCCAGTTCGACGGCTACGGCGACCTCGCCGAACTCGACTGGCACCGCTACCGGCAGGAGTACGGCGACATCCGCCGGCTGGACCGGATCCTGGAGGCCGAGGGCGACACCGTCAACCGCTACCAGGCGTCCAAGCAGGCCGACGTGCTGATGCTCGGCTACCTGTTCTCACCGGCCGAGCTCCAGGGCCTGTTCGCCCGGCTGGGGCTGCGGCTGAACGACGAGACCTGGCACCGCACCGTCGACTACTACCTGCACCGCACCAGCCACGGCTCCACCCTCAGCGGCCTGGTGCACGGCTGGATCCTCACCCGGGCCCGGCGCGCCGAGGCCTGGCAGTTCGTGCAGGAGGCGCTGCGCGGCGACATCGCCGACGTCCAGGGCGGCACCACCGGCGAGGGCATCCACCTCGGCGCCATGGCCGGCACCCTCGACCTCGTCCAGCGCGGACTGACCGGCCTGGAGACCCGCGAGGGCGCCCTGTGGCTGGACCCGGTCCCGCTGCCGGAGCTGTCCTCGTACGGCTTCTCCCTGCGCTACCAGGGCAACTGGGGCGTCCGCCTCCGCCTGCGCCACGGGCGCCTGGAGATCACCGTGCCGTCGTCCGACGAGACCGCCATCGACGTACGGCTGCCGGACCGGGCGGTGCGGCTGGAGCCGGGGGAGACGGGGCGGCTGGTGCTGCCGGAGTGAGGGGGTCCGCTTCGCCTTCGGCACCTTCGGCTTCACGCCGTCCAGCGGCGGGCGTTTCGGGCCGGCTGCCCCGGACGGCGCGGCGGGACGGCGGGCCCGGACGGCGCGGCGGGACGGCGGGCCCGGCGGGTGGAGGACCTGCTCGCCGGCCGGGTGCGCGGGCTCACCCGGCAGACCCGGACCGGCCGGCCCGCCGCCGCCCTGGCCCGGCAGCGTCCGGACCCGGTGCTCAACGGCCACCGGGCCCGGCTCGACGGCCTGGTCCGGACCGCCGCCGGCCGCACCGGGGAGTGCCCCCCCGCCGCGCGCGGTGCCGCCCGGCAGTGGCTGCGGCCAGGCCTCCACCTGAGCCCGAAGCTGCCGTAGGCTCGCCGTCATGCGGATCTCCGTCTCCTCGGACACGGCCGAACCCGTCGCCCGCCTGCTCGTCACGGAACTGCGCGAGCGCGGCCACGAGGTGCTCACCCACGGCGCGCTGCGCTCCGGTGACGACCCCCAGTGGGCGGCGTGCTCGGTGGCGGCCGCCCGCGACGTGGCGGACGGGACCTCGGCGATGGCGGTGGTGTGCTGCTGGACCGGCACCGGCGCGTCGATCGCCGCGAACAAGGTGCCCGGCGTCCGGGCGGCCCTGTGCACGGACGCCTGCACGGCCGACGGCGCCCGCCGCTGGAACGACGCCAACGTGCTGGCGCTGAGTCTGCGGCTGACCTCCGCGCCGGTGCTCAGGGAGATCCTCGACGCCTGGTTCGCCGGGGAGCCCGGGGAGGACGCCGAGGACCGGGCGAACGTGGCCCGCATCGAGCAGCTGGACGACGGCCGGGTCCTGCCGTGACAGGGCTCAGCGGCCGGGGGCCGGAAGTCCGGTACCCCGGCCGCTGAGCCCTGTCGGCCCGGGCAGAGCCCTGTCTGCACAGCCCTGTCTGCCCGGAAAGAGTCCCGTCAGTCCAGCTCGGGTCCAGATCAGGTCCAGACCGAATCCAGATCAGGTCCAGATCGGGTCCAGATCAGGTCCAGATCGGTCTAGAAGCGGTCACCCTTCGGTTTCCCCCGCTGGTCCGGCGTCCCGTGCGGCGGCGGGCCGGCGGGCTGCGGCGACGTCGCGGGCGACACCGGGGAGCCGCCCCGGTCCGCCGCGCCCTGCTCGGGACGGAGCGCGGACGGATCGCCGGAGGTCGGCTCCGCGCCCGCCTTGAGCTGCTCCAGCCGGGCGGTGAGCAGCTCGGTCGCCGGCAGCCGGTCGGCGTGCGTGCGCTCGTACGCGAGGAGCTCCTCGACCTCCTCCGCGGTGAGTGACCGCACCCGGGCTTCCAGACCGCCGATCGGCAGGTGGTCGTAGTCGGGCAGGGGCAGGCCGCTGCGGCCGGCGTCCGCCATGATGTCCCTTCCCTCCGTCTGTGCTGTGCGTCCGTGCTGCCGGGGCGGCGCTCAGTGCGCGCCGAGCCCGCCGCCGCCGAACGATCCGGTCGTGCCCTTGCCCCAGCGGGGCCGGTCCTTCGACGTGCTGGGCCGGGTCTGCATGTTGGTCAGCTCGTACGGGGTGAGCGGACGGCCGCCCTTGGGAATCCTGGGCACCTCGTCGGGCTCCCGGTTCTGCCGGATCTCGTGCACCGCGCCGTCCGGCGGCAGGTGCGGCTGCTCCTCGGGCCGCGGGCGCGGCGACTCGCGGACCTTGATGCGGGAGCCGAGCCAGAAGCTGCCCGCCAGTATCGCGAAGACGGCGATCGCCACCGCGAACAGCCCGAGGACGAGCAGTCCGCTCGGCGCGGCCAGCTGCATCGCTGCGATGTTCATATCGGACATATAAGACGAATACCCCCTCAATCGGGAGTGACACGGAAGCGCGCTCGCGGGTGACCGGGCAGCCCGGTCGGGCGTGACACGGAAAGGATCCGGTCACTACGACCGGGCGGCGCGCGTCCGGGACCGGTTGGCCTTGCGGATCGCGTCGAGCAGCTCCGTCTTCGACATCCGGGACCGCCCCTCGATCCCCAGCCGCCTGGCGAGGTCGTACAGATGCCGTTTCGAGGCGTGCTCATCGACGCCCTCACCGCTGCGCCCGCCCTGACCGCGCGGCCGCGCCGACCGCGGGTCCGAGGGGCCCTTGCGGCCGCCCTCCTTGCGCTCCCAGTGGTCGCCGACCTTCTCGTGCGTGTGCTTCAGCGCCCCGTAGGCCACGCGATGCGCCCGCTCGCCCTCGCCGTACTGCTCGACCGCCGAGTCGTGCGCCTTGATCCAGGTCCGCTGGGCCTGCGGGGAGGAGCGCTCCACGGTGGAGGGAAGTTCCTCTCGTCCGGGCACCTCACCCACCTCCCTTCGTCCGGGCATCTCACCCGCCTCCCTCGTTCTCCGGGTGTCCCCGGGTGCCCGCGGGCGATGGCGGAAAACGGGCCGTACCCTTCGGGCCCGGCGTTTGCCGGTGCCCGCGGTGGGGACCCGCGCAGTGTGACTTCGACGACTTCGCAGCAGGAGGTCTTCCGGTTCCTGGAAGACCGGTTCGCCTGTGCGCAGGCGTGCACGGAGTGCGCGCGGGTGTGTGCGCTGCGCGCCGGCCTGGTGGACCCGGACGGGACGGAGGGACAGGAGCTTCTGCGCCGCAAGGGGATCATGTGCGCGGAGGTCTGCGACGCGACCTGCCGGATGCTGTCCGAACAGACCCTCGTCGACGAGGACGGGCTGCGGGTCCAGCTGGAGTGGTGCCGCACCGTGTGCCTGGAGTCCGCCCATGTCTTCGACGGCCGCCCCGGCGCCGAGGACGCCGCGGCGTCCTGCCGCGCCTGCGCCCGGGCCTGCACGGAATTCCTGAGCACGCTGAACTGAGCCGCCCCCGCAAGCCCGCGCGCCGGACCGCCGCGGCCCTGCGCCCGGCCGCGCCGCCGGCCCGGACCCGGTCGCCTCCGCCTTTCCCCCGGCCCTCTCCGCCGCCCGCCCTGGCCGGCCAGATCCGGCCACGCTTCCGTCGGCCGCCGTGGCCGCGCCCGCCCCCACCGCGCCGTGCCGCCGGTCGCCATGGCCCGGCCCCTCCGCCCTTCCTGCCGATCATCACCGGGCCTCGCCTCGGCCCCTCCGCCCTTCCTGTCGGTCACCTGGGTGCCCGGCTCGGGCCCCGGCCCTGCGGCCGGCCGCCGTGGCGCTGCTCGGCCCCCGCCCTCCGGCCGGCCGCCGTGGCCGGGCGCGGCCCCGCCCCGCGCCTGCGCCGGCCGCCCCGGACCGGCGGGCATCCAGCCGTCGGCCGAGGGGCCGTGCGCATCCGAACTCCGGGTCGCCATACTGGACGAGCCAGGGGTGGGTGGGGCTCGGAGCGACGGGGGCGACGGCAGGCGATGGGGGAGACGAGACTGATCCAGGGCCGGTACCGGCTGCTGGACCTGATCGGGCGCGGCGGCATGGGCGAGGTCTGGCGGGCCCGCGACGAGTCGCTCGGCCGGCAGGTCGCCGTGAAGTGGCTCAGACCCCTCGGCCCGCATCACGACCAGTCCTTCACCCGGGTGCTGCGAGAAAGGTTTCGCCGCGAGGCCCGGGTGGCCGCCGCGCTACAGCACCGCGGGGTGACCGTGGTCCACGACTTCGGCGAGTCGGACGGGGTACTGTTCCTGGTGATGGAGCTGCTGGAGGGCCGCAACCTCAGCCAGGTGCTGGACGACACCCAGCACCGTCCGCTGCCGCTCCCCGACCTGGTCGACATCGCCGAGCAGGTCTGCGACGCCCTCGCCTACACCCACCGCCAGGGCATCGTGCACCGGGACCTGAAACCGGCCAACATCGTGCGGCTGACCGACGGCACGGTGAAGATCTGCGACTTCGGCATCGCCCGCCTCGCCGACATGGGCCTCACCTCCCGGCTGACCGGCACCGGCGTGGCCATGGGCACCCCGCACTACATGTCGCCGGAGCAGATCGGCGGCGGCAAGGTCGACCTGCGCAGCGACCTGTACTCGCTGGGCTGCGTGCTCTACGAGCTCGCCACCGGCGTGCCGCCGTTCGACCTGGGCGACGCCTGGGCCGTCCTGGTCGGCCACCGCGACACCCCGCCCGAGCCGCCGCGCACCCACCGCGCCGACCTGCCCGCCCACCTGGAGCAGGTCATCCTCGACCTGCTCGCCAAGCTGCCCGGGCAACGCCCGAGCGACGCCGCCGAGGTCGGCCGCAGGATCGGCGCGGCCCGGCCCGTCCCGGCGTACCCGCCGACCGTGCTCAGCGCCGGACCGGCCGCGCGCGAGGCGCGCCTGCCGTCCTGGACCCACGGCATGACCGCCGGCCACCGGGCGGCCGGTGCCGAGCCGCGCACCCCGCCGCCGGTCACCGACGCCGGCCTCACCGGCGACTGGACCCGCCCGGCCACCGCCCCCACCCCCCTGCCGGCGCCGGACACCCCGCCCACCCCGCCCGACGACGCGCTGACCGCCCTCGCCGGGCGCCACAACGCCGGCCTCAGCCTGGGCGCGCTCGGCCGCTGGGCCGAGGCGGGCGAGGTGCACCGCGCGGTCGCCGCCGACCGCGAGCAACTGCTCGGCCCCGATCACCCCGACACCCTCGCCAGCCGCTACGAGGCCGCCTTCGCCCTCAGCCGCACCGGCCGCGCGGCCGACGCCCTGCGCGCGTACACGCACGTCGCCCGGGTCCGCGAGCGGGTGCTCGGCGCCGAGCACCCGGACACCCTCGCCGCCCGGCAGGAGACGGCGTACGTGCTCGGGCAGCTGGGACGGACCGCGGAGGCGCACCAGGTGTACACGTCGGTGCTCGCCGTGCGGGAACGCGCCATGGGTCCCGACCACCCCGACACGCTGCGCTGCCGCCACAACCTCGCCTTCACCCTCGGCAGGCTCGGCCGCCTGGACGACTCGTACCGGATGGCCCGCGAGGTGGCCGAGGCGCGCGCCCGGGTGCTCGGCCCCGATCACCCCGACACCCTGGTCACCCGCTGCGAGGTCGGCTACGCGCTGGGCCAGTTGGGCCGCTGGCAGGAGGCGCTGGACACCTACCGCGCGGTCGCGGAGGCCCGCGCCCGGGTGCTGGGCCCCGACCACCCCGACACGCTCGCCGCCCGCCACGAGATCGGCATCGGCCTCGGCCGGCTCGGCCGCGGCGCGGAGGCGGTGACGCTCTACCGCGGCCTGGTCGGCGACCGCGCCCGCGTGCTCGGCCCCGGCCACCCCGAGACCCTGCGCGCCCGGCACGGCCTGGGCGTCAACCTCGGCCGCCTCGGCCGCTGGGAGGAGGCGCTCGCCGAGGCGCGTGACGTGTGCGCGGTCCGGGAGCGGGTGCTCGGCCCCGATCACCCCGACACCCTGGTCAGCCGCCGCGAGGTCGCCGTCGGCCTGGGCCGGCTGGGCCGCTGGGCCGACGCGCTCACCGAGTACCGCACGGTCGCCGACGCCCGCGAACGCGCCCTCGGCGCCGCCCATCCCGACACCCTCGCCGCCCGCGACGACGAGGCCCACTGCCGGGAGCGGCTCGGCGGCGGCCGGGCGGCGGGGGAGCCCTCCGGCGGGGTCGGCGAGCCCCGCCGGCCGCGCGACCCGCACGGGACCTGACCGGCCCGGGCCCGCTCTGGCCGAGGCGGATCACCGCGTGCTACCAAGGACCATGCCCGCACCCGAGGGATCCCGTGCCTACGACGCCGTCGTCGTCGGCGGCGGCCACAACGGCCTGGTCGCCGCCGCCTACCTGGCCCGCGCCGGCCGCTCGGTCCTGGTGCTGGAACGGCTGGACCACACCGGCGGCGCCGCCGTCTCCACGCGCCCCTTCCCCGGCGTCGACGCCCGCCTCTCCCGCTACTCCTACCTGGTCAGCCTGCTGCCGCGGAAGATCGTCCGCGACCTCGGCCTGGACTTCCGCCTGCGCACCCGCACCATCTCCTCGTACACCCCCGCCGAACGCGCCGGACGGCCCACCGGACTGCTCGTCGGCGGTGGCGAGCGGCGCACCCGGGAGGCCTTCGCCCGGCTGACCGGCGGCGACCGCGAGTACGCGGCCTGGCAGCGCTTCCACGGCATGACGGGCCGGGTCGCCGAGCGCGTGTTCCCCACGCTGACCGAGCCGCTGCCCACCCGCGACGAACTGCGCCGGCGCGTCGACGACGAGGAAGCCTGGCGGCTGCTGTTCGAGCAGCCGATCGGGGTCGCCGTCGAGGAGCACTTCGCCGACGACCTGGTCCGCGGCGTGGTCCTGACCGACGCGCTGATCGGCACGTTCGCCGACGCGCACGACGAGGACCTGCGGCAGAACCGGTGCTTCCTCTACCACGTGATCGGCGGCGGCACCGGCGCCTGGGACGTCCCGGTCGGCGGCATGGGCGCCCTGACCGGCGCGCTGGCCGCCGCCGCCCGGGAGGCGGGCGCCGTCCTCGCCACCGGCCACGAGGCCCTGCGGATCGACACCGACGGCCGCACCGCCGAGGTCGCCTACCGCACGCACGACGGCGAGGGCGTCGCCGCCGCCCGGCACGTCCTGGTGGGCGCGTCCCCGCGGGAGCTGGCCGCCCTCACCGGCGACCCACCGCCCGTCCCCGCCGAGGGCGCCCAGCTCAAGGTCAACATGCTGCTCACGCGGCTGCCGAGGCCGCGCGACCCCGCCGTCGACCCGCGCGAGGCGTTCGCCGGCACCTTCCACGTCGCCGAGGGGTACCGGCACCTGGCCACCGCCTACGCCCAGGCCGCCGCCGGCGACCTGCCCGCCGCCCCGCCGTCCGAGATCTACTGCCACTCCCTGACCGACCCGTCGATCCTCGCCCCCGGCCTGGTCGAGCGCGGCTACCAGACGCTCACCCTGTTCGGCCTGCACACCCCGGCCCGGCTCTTCGCGCGGGACAACGACGCCGTCCGCGACGCCCTGCTGAAAGCGGTCCTCGCCCAGCTCGACACCCACCTCGCCGAACCCCTCGCCGACTGCCTGGCCACCGACGCCGAGGGACGGCCCTGCATCGAGGCGAAGACGCCGCTGGACCTGGAACGCGACCTGCGGCTGCCCGGCGGCAACATCTTCCACCGCGAGCTGTCCTGGCCCTACGCCCAGGAGGGCACCGGCCGCTGGGGCGTCGAGACCCGGCACGCCAACGTGCTGCTGTGCGGGGCGGGCGCCGTGCGCGGCGGCGGGGTGAGCGGGGTGCCGGGGCACAACGCGGCGATGGCGGTGCTTCAGGGCGGCGCCCCACCCCGGTGACCCGACTGCGGCGCGGGCCGGTCAGCCGGCCGAGGCCGTCCGGCCCACCGCCGCGATCCGCGCCGCGCCGGCCGGCCGCGCCTCGTCCCACAGGACGGTGCCGTCCGCCTCGACGCGCGGGCCGTCGAGGTACGCCCCGCGGCCGACGTACAGCCGGTCGGTGGTGCACCGCCGGCGCGCGGTGAGGCCCGGGACGGCCGCCGGGCGGCACCGTCGGCGGCGCCCGCGCGCGGTGAGCAGGGCGACGGCCATGAGGGGGAACCGTCCCGGGCGGATACGCATCGTGCCTTCCCACGTCATGGCGAGCAGGAGCGGTTGAGCGTACCGACGGGGATGTGCGCCCGCCGCGCCGCCGAGGTCTTCCCGAACGCCGAGGTCGCCGTCCAGCCGGGCGCGGGGCGCTCTCCGTGGGTGGACGGCCCCCGGCGGTTCGCGGGGCGCGTCGCGGACTTCCTCGCCGCGATCGGGAAGGGCGCGTGGTCCGTGCCGGCGCGTCCGGCGGGGGCGGCTCCCGCCCCCGCCGCGCGACACCGGGGAACGCCGCCGCCGGACGCCGGAAAGGTCCCCCTCATGTGGCCTGTCGGCTCCGGGGGCCGATCGCTAGGCTGGCCGCGGACGACGAGTCGGGAGGAGCACGGACGTGGCCGAGACCACCATCCAGCAGCAGCCGCTCATGGGCTGGGACAAGCCGGAACTGGACCTGAGCAACGCCGAGTGGCAGTCCAGCAGCCGCGGCCTGGGGGATGTGCAGATCGCCTTTGTCGAGGGCTTCATCGCCATGCGCAACAGCGGCCGCCCGGAGAGCCCCTCCCTGATCTTCACCCCCGCCGAGTGGGGCGCGTTCGTGTCGGGCGCCCGGGAGGGCGAGTTCGACCTGACCTGAGGCCGCTCGGGTGAACCGGGCGGACGGGCCGATCCGGGGACGTTCCGCCCGATTTCCCGGACATGCGATCCTGTGGGTCCTCCCGGGACGCAGGCCCGGGCGAGGCTGTGCCCGGGATGCGGCCGGTCGCCACTTCCGGAGGTGAGGGACATGAGCACCCTGCCGGTCATCGCCGCGTTCGACGGCTCGGACGACAGTCTGCGGGCCCTGGACTGGGCCCTCGACGCCGCCCGCGGGCGCGGCGCGCCGCTGCGCGTGGTGCATGTGCGGCAGTACGCCGTCCGGGTGCCCGCCGGTACGGAGGTCGCCCGGCTGCCGGAGCCGGAGGACGATCCGGTGCTCGGCCGGGCCCGCACGTACCTCGCCGAGCGTGCCGGGGGACTGGCCGTGGACTACCTCGGCCCGGAGGGCACCCCGGCCGCCGTACTGCCCGAACTGGGAGCCGCAGCACAGCTGTTGGTGCTCGGCTCCCGGGGGCGCGGCGGTTTCGCCAGGCTCCTGCTCGGCTCCAACGGCCTCGCCGCGGCCCGGGACGCCGAGTGCCCGGTCGTCGTGGTGCCCCGGCCCGGCCGCGAGGTCGACGACGCCCCGCCGCAGGAACCGGGCCCCCGGGTGGTCGTCGGCCTCAACGTGGACGGCCCGGACGACGCCGCCCTCACCTTCGCCTTCGCGGAGGCCGGGCGGCGCGACGCCCGCCTCCGGGTGGTGGCCGCCTACCCGTGGCCGGTGCAGCTCTGGGCGGGCTCCACGGGCGAGCTGCTGCCGACCGGCATCGACCAGGGCGCCGTCGAGAGCGAGTGCCGGGCCCTCGCGGAAGGCTTCCTCACCCCGCACCGCCGGCGCCACCCCGGCGTCCGGGCGGAGGCGTACGTGGCACCCGGAGACGCCGCCGCCCAGTTGGTCGCGCACTCGCAGGACGCCGACCTGGTGGTCGTCGGCCGCCACCGCCGCCGCCTGCTCGCGCCCGCCCGCATGATGGGCTCGGTCACCCACGCCGTCCTGCTGCACGCGGCGAGCCCGGTGGCGGTGGTGCCGCCCGCGCCGCCGGAGGAGTGAGACGCGCCGATGGCCGCCCGTGACCCCGTCGCCGGGGTCACGCGGGACTCGGCCGGCAGGGACGCACGGCGCGCGCCCGGCCTCGCCCCGACCGTCCGGCAGGACGGGCACGGCGGCGTCGCCGACGACCTGACCGGCCCCGCGGGGCTCACCGCACGGGTGCGCTCCCACCCCGGCACCGGCACCTGTACCGCGGACGCCGCAGCCCTCGCCGCCGTCCGCGCCGCCGCCCCGAGCCCCGCCGACGCGTCCTGTCCGCCCCCGTCACCGAAGCCCTGACCTGCCTCGACGCCGCGGCCGCCCTTACCCCCACGGTCCCCGTCCCGCTCTGGCCCGACGACGCCGAACCCGTGGCGCGGCACCGGGCGGCGCACGGCGACGACGACCTCACCGCGCTGCTCGCGCACGCCACCGTCGCCTTCCTCACCGGCCCAGCCCGCCACCGGCTGCGCGCCTGCCACGCACCGCGCCGTGTGCGGTACTTCCTCACGGAACACCCCCGCCAGGAGTGGCGCACACCGTCCCGCGGGAACCGCGCCCGCGTCGCCCGCCACCACGAACGGCGCAGGAGGCACTCCTGGCGGGAACCACTCCCAGGGGTGCCTCCCGGGACCCGGCCACGGTCGCCCGACGGGGCCCGCCCACCCGGCGCCGACGGCCCGCGGGCACGTACCATGGCGGCATGTCGTTCCTCCGCCGCCGCAGTGCCACCCCCGCCGGGCCCGACTTCGACGTGCTGGCCATGGACCCGGGTGACTGGCCCGGCAACCTGGGCGCGGGCCTGCTGCCCGCCGCCGACGGCACCTGCCAGGGCGTCTTCCTGCGCTACGACCTGTTCGGCGGCCGCGGCCCCGCGATGATCATCGGCAATCTCCCCGAGGGCTCCCCGGCCCGCGAGGTCCCCGAGGGGCAGGTCCCGTTCGAGGTGGCCCAGCTGCTGCTGGCCCTGGAGAACGACGAGGAGGTGACGGTGGTCGGCACCGAGGACGTGCCGGTGATGCAGGGCGACAACCTCCTCATCGTGCGCCGCCTGAAGCTCTCCGAGAGCCGGATCTCCTGCGTGCAGTTCGACCGCAGCGACAACGTCCTGGTCACCATCGCCGCCTGGGACCGCCCCATCACCGACGACCTGTACGCCCTGCTGAAGCCGCTCCCGGCGGAACTGTTCCAGCAGGGCTGAGCCGTCATGGCGTCACGGTGACGGCACCGCCGTGACGTCGGCCGCCCGGACGAACGCGACCCGGTGGCCGAACTGGATCTCGTAGTACCGCTCCTCGCCCACGACCACCCGGTGTCCGTCGGCGGCGAAGGTGACCGCGTAGTAGTACTCGCCGGGCACCTTGGCGCCGGCCACGTACCGCTGCCCCTTGAGCAGCTGGTACGGCAGCGGGGACACCGGCTGGGCGGGCACGCCCGCCGGGTAGGCGGACGCCTCCGGGTAGGCGCGGCCGTACACCGGCACGCTCTCCACACCGTCCCTCGGAGTGACGACCAGGCCCTTCGCGGGCACCGCGGTGGGTGCCTCCGCCGGGTTGCGGAACCAGGCCCGCCGGCCCAGGTACCAGATCGCCGTCCAGTCGCCCCGGCGCCCCGCGACCGCGTACTGCTGGCCGGTGGAGACCCGTGAGCCGATGTCGTTGACGTCCGTCGTCGAGTCCTCGCCACCCGGGCGCAGGCCCACGTCCTTGATCAGCGGGTACGTCTCGCCGGGGCCGGAGTACAGCCTGACCGCGCTCGAACCGTGCACCGGGCACGGCGCGCCGCTTGTCACGCAGCCCGTGTACGCCGGCCGGTTCGCGGCGTAGTCCGGCAGGATCGTCACCACACCGCCGCCCGGGCGGGCGGTGGGGCCGAGCGGACGCCCGAGCAGCGTGAAGTAGTGCCGCCAGTCCCAGTACGGACCCGGGTCGGTGTGCATGCCCCTGATCGTCGCCGTGGTCGGACCGGGCACGGTGTCGTGGCCGAGGATGTGCCGCCGGTCCAACGGGACGCCGTACTTCCTGGCCAGGTACTTCACCAGCCGGGCCGACGCGCGGTACATCGCCTCCGTGTACCAGGCGTCCGGCGAGGCCAGGAAACCCTCGTGCTCCAGCCCGACCGACTTGGCGTTGACGTACCAGTTGCCCGCGTGCCAGGCCACGTCCTCCGCCCTGACGTGCTGGGCGATGTGGCCGTCCGTGGAACGCAGCGAGTAGTGCCAGGACACGTACGTCGGGTCCTGCACCAGGTCGAGGACGCCTTCCCAGGTGCCCTCCGTGTCGTGCACGACGATGTACTCGATGCTCTGCGCCGCCGGGCGCCCGCCCTGGTCGTGGTTGCCGTAGTCGCCCTCGCCGAACTCCTCGTACGGTGCCGGGATCCACTCGCAGGAGACGGCCGCCGGACACTCGGTGCCCGCGGCGGACGCCTCACGCAGCCCCGAGCGCCGCAACTGGGCGGTGTCGGGGACGAGTCCGGGCCGCGCCGCCAGGGTGACCCGCTGGCCGGCGTCCGTGCGGCGTTCCTGGCCGGTGCGCAGCACGTCGTAGACGTCGTCGGCGTACGCCGCCGCCGTCGCGGTGTCGTCGGCGCCCGAGAAACGGGCCACCGCCCCGTACCACCGCGCCGGGTCGTCGCTCGGCGGCTCGCCCAGCTCCCGCTGCGCGGCGGCGAGCAGCGCGGCGCCGCCCGCCACGTTGGCCCCGGGGTCGGTGCGCAGCTCCTCGGCGCCGATGCCGGTCAGCTCGGCGGCCCGGATCAGGGTCCTCAGCCGGGCCGGGAGTTCCGCCGCGCGCGGCGGCCCGGCGGTGGGCAGCAGTGGCGGGCGGGCGTCGTCGCCGCGCGGGTCCTCGGTGCCCTCGCCGTGATGCGGGGTCCGGGCCAGCGCGGTACGGGCGTCGGTGAGGTGCATCGGGCCGTAGCCGCCGGTCACGCTCGGCGCGCCGCCGTGCGCGTCCCAGCGGGACTGGAGATAGGAGACGCCGAGCAGCACACTCTGCGGCACGTCGTACTCGGCGGCGGCCTGCTCGAACGCCTGTTGGAGCCGACCGTCCGGCGGGGTGTCCGCGCGGGCACCCGACGGGGCGGCGCCGAGCAGCGGCAGCAGCAGCGCGGCGGAGGCCACGGCGCCGGCGGTGCGGCGCGCGCGGCGGGGCCCGGCGGCCCGGCGGTGGTCGATGACGGATCCTCGCAATGCAGCCTCCTGGGACGGTTGGGGCGCGCTGAGCCGTGCGGGGCCGGGCGTGGCAGTGGTACCGGCTCTCCGACGATCCGTCAATCATGCAACCCAGGAGGCGATTACCCCGGTCAGGGCGGGGTCGGCGCGTTGCGTGGCGGTGTCCGGCGGGCCTGCGGGGCATCAGTGGCGTGCACCAATGGCCCCATGGCGACGGCCCCGGACGCGACGAGGTCCGCGGTGCGCCACCCTCGTCGGCGCACCGCGGACCGTCATCCCCCTTCAGCGAGTGCCGACGGCCGCGCGCACGGCCCGGCGGGCCAGCTGGCAGTCGTCGTGCAGCCGCCGTAACAGCAGCCGCTGCTCCTCGCCGGACGGCGCAGCACCGGGATGGGCCGGTCCCGGTGCCGCCGGGGTCGTGTCGTGCATCGAACGCTGCACGGCCGTCTCGTAGGTACGGATCTCGCGGGTCAGCACGAGCATCAGGTTGACCAGGAACGCGTCCCGCGAGGCGGGCCCCGCGGACTGGGCGATCTGGCTGATGTGCCGCCGCGCCGCCGGGGCGTCACCGAGCACCGACCACAGGGTGGCCAGGTCGTACCCCGGCAGGTACCAGCCCGCGTGCTCCCAGTCCACCAGGACCGGTCCCGCGGGTGAGAGCAGGATGTTCGACAGCAGCGCGTCGCCGTGGCAGAACTGGCCCATGCCCTGCCGGCCCGCGGCGAGCGCGATGCCGTGCAGCAGCTTCTGCAGGTCGCCCAGGTCACGGTCGGTGAGCAGCCCGAGCTCGTGGTACCGGGAGAGCCGGGCCGCGTAGTCCAGCGGCGCGTCGAACGTGCCCGTGGGGGGCCGCCAGGCGTTCAGCCGGCAGATCGCGCTCAGCGCCTGCCGGATGTCCGCGCGCGGCGGCGCCTCCGACGGGTGCCGCTGGAGGGCGGCCGCCCGCCCCGGCATTCGCTCGATCACCAGGGTGCAGTTGTCCGGGTCCGCCGCGATCAGCCGGGGCGCCCGCACCGGCGGGCGGTGCCGGACGAACGAGCGGTATGCCGCTATTTCGTGGCGGATCCGCTCGGCCCACGCCGGGGAGTGGTCCAGTAAGCACTTGGCGACGGCCGTACTGCGTCCCGTGGTGCCGACCAGCAGCACGGACCGCCCGCTGCGCCGCAGCACCTGCACGGGAGCGAACTCCGGGCAGATCCGGTGCACCGAGGCGATCGCCGTGCGCAGCTGGGCGCCCTGGGGGCCGGACAAGTCGAGTCTCCCGCTGAGCGGTTGGGTGCCGAGCCCCGCGGGGCGCCGCGTCCGGCCCGCGCCGAGCGCGGGGGCCGCCGGGCGCGCGGGGGCGAGGTAGGGGCCGCCGCCACCCGGCAGGGAGGGCTCTCCCGGCCTGGGGGAGGCGGGAGCCGCAGGGTGCGGACGCAGCGGCCGGGGCGGGGCGGACACGGAGGACGATGCTGCGTACATGGGCGAGACAGATCCCTTCGTGTGCCTGCGACGTCATCGCGCCACCCGAACCGACCGCCCGGGTGCACCCTGGGGAATGCACCAGCCGTATCGAGAAGGCGACCGGGTCGGGGTGGCGCGTTCCTACCTGACACCGGTTGGCCGGTGGCACACCATCTGGCGCACCCTGGCGAACCCTGGCGAATAGTCGCCCGGCACCTCGCCCCGGGCTACTGTCAACTCAGCCGAGAACCTGGGGGCTTGACGTGAGCGGACAACCCAACACCCGCCTTGCGGACCTGTTCGGCCTGGCCGGCTGGTCCAAGGGGGAGCTCGCGAGGCTGGTCAACAAGCAGGCGGCGGCCATGGGCCACCCCCAGCTGGCGACCGACACCTCACGGGTGCGGCGGTGGATCGACACGGGAGAGATCCCGCGCGATCCGGTGCCGCGGGTGCTGGCGGCCCTGTTCACCGAGCGTCTCGGCCGTGTCGTGACCATCGAGGACCTCGGTCTGGTCCGGCACGGGCGTGCGGGGAAACGGCGGGGCGGCGGGAGAGCTGAACATCCCGACGGCGTGCCGTGGGCGCCCGGGCGGACCGCTGCGGTCCTCACCGAATTCACGGGAATGGACCTCATGCTCAACCGACGCGGCTTGGTGGGCGCGGGTGCCGCGCTCGCCGCGGGATCCGCACTCAGCAGATCCATGCACGACTGGCTGCACACCGATCCGGCCCTGGCGGCCGACGCTCCCCGTCCCGACGACCCCCTGCACGCCGACCCCGCCGGGTACGACCGCTACGAGGCCGCCCCCATCGGGTCCCAGGAGATCGAAGAACTGGAGCGCTCGGTCGAGGTGTTCCGGGCCTGGGACGCGGCCCGCGGCGGCGGGCTCCAGCGCAAGGCGGTGGTGGGCCAGCTCAACGAGGTGGGCGGCATGCTCGCCTACCATCACCCTCCTCATCTGCGGCGGCGCCTGTGGGGCGTCGCCGCCGACCTCGCCGTCCTCGCGGGCTGGATGTCGCACGACGTCGGCCTGGAGCCCACGGCCCAGAAGTACTTCGTCATCGCCGCCCACGCCGCGCGCGAGGGCGACGACCGGCCGCGGGCCGGCGAGGCGCTCTCCCGGGCGGCCCGCCAGATGGTGCACCTCGGCCGGCCCGACGACGCGCTGGACCTGCTGAAGCTCGCCCAGACCGGCTCCGGAGAGGAGGTACTGCCCCGCACCCGGGCGATGTTCCACACCATCGAGGCCTGGGCGCAGGCGTCCATGGGCAAGGGCCAGGCGATGCGCCGCACCCTCGGCCGGGCGGAGGACCTGTTCGTCTCCGACAAGGGCGACGTGCCGCCGCCGAACTGGATGCAACTGTTCAACGAGGCGGACCTGTACGGCATGCAGGCCCTGGCCTACCGCACCCTCGCCGAGCACGAGCCGGGCGCGGCGACGCACGCGCAGCACTACGCGGACAAGGCGCTGGCCCTGCGGGTCGACGCACAGCAGCGGTCGAAGATCTTCGACTTCCTGTCGATGGCGTCGGCGTGCTTCATCGCCGACGACCCGGAGCAGGCGGACCGGTTCGCCCGCCTGGCCCTGATGCCGATGGGACAGAACTCCTCGCGCCGCACCTGGGACCGGTTGCGCCAGATGTACCTGCTCACCGCCGAGTACGCGGAGTACCCGAAGATCCAGCAACTGCGGGAGGAGATCAAGCTGGCGCTGCCCAAGCTCAAGGGGAGGGGCGGCAACAGCTCATCGGTGTAGTCCCGCCGACTGTCCTCTTCTCCCGATGTTCCCGATGGTGTCTACGACGTGACCCTGGCGACCAGGACGCAGGCGTCGTCCGCCCGCTCGGTCTCGCCGAACTCCTCCACGATCGTCCGTACGCACTCCTGAGCGGTGTGGGTGCCGGCGAGGCGCGGTGCCAGGTCGGTGAGCCGGCGCACGGCGGCGGCCCCGCTGTCCCCGGGCACCAGCCCGTCGGTGTGCAGCAGGACGAGGTCGCCCTCCTGGAGGCTCTCCTCGGCCTCGCCGTACTCGGCACCCGTGGTCGCGCCGAGCAGGACCCCGTGCGGTGCCTGCAGCCCACGCCCCGTCCCGTTGCGGAAGAGCAGCGGGGCGGGGTGTCCCGCCTGTGCCCACACCAGCGTGCGGGTCTCGGGGCGGTAGCGGCAGCAGACGGCGCTGCCGAGGGCCGGCTGGACGGTGGTGTCCAGCAGCCGGTTGAGCCAGGACAGCAGCCGGCCGGGCCGGGTGCCCGTCATCGCCATGCCGCGCACGGCGCCGAGCAGCATCGCCATGCCCGACGTCACCGCGACGCCGTGGCCGGTGAGGTCGCCGACGCTGAGCAGCGTCTCGCCGCCGGGCAGTTCCAGCGCGTCGTACCAGTCGCCGCCGATCAGCGCGCTGGTCGAGGCGGGCAGATAACGGGCCGCCAGATCCAGGCCTCCCGGGCCCTGGTGCGGGAGCCGCAGGGTGCCGTGCCACGGCGGCAGCACGGCCTCCTGCAACTCGACCGCGAGCCGCCGCTCGGTCTGTGCGGCATGCCGCCGGCGCTGGAGCGAGTCACGGGTCTCGCTCACGGCCTGCCAACTGCGGCGCAGTTCGCTGACGTCGCGCAGCACCGCCCACATCGAGGCGGTGCCGCCGTCAGCGTCGAGCACGGGCTCACCCATCACGTGCACGGTCCGCACCTCGCCGTCCGGCCGGACGATCCGTAACTCGTCGTCGATGCGCCGGGCGTCGACCAGGCAGTCCGTGACCATCGCGGTCAGCTTCGGGCGGTCCGCGTCCAGCACCAGCGAGGGCAGCTCGTCCAGGGTGAGCGGGTCGGTGGCGGGGTCGCGGCCGAGGATCTCGTACCACTCGCCCGACCAACTGGCCTGGTCCGTCAGCAGGTTCCACTCCGCGCTGCCGACCCGGCTGAGCAGCGACTCGCCCCGGGCGGCGGGCGGTGCCGCCGTGACCGGCCCGGCCTGCGCGGCCGAGGTGACCGGCGGGGGGCCGTCGCGCAACTGTGCCAGATGCGCGTCCAGGTCGTCGAGTTGGTGCAGGGCGAGGTCGCACAGGGCGCGCTGCCAGCGGTCCTCCGGGTCCGATCCGTCTCCCTGGGCGTCCCGCCGTACGGCGTCCACCTCGCCCTTGAGCCGCCGCGTCTGCGATATCAGCGCGTCCACCGAGCCGCGTCCGGGCGGCTGGGCGGCGGGGCGGTCCGCGGACAGATGGGACGGCATGACGCACTCCGATGCGGGACGGTACGGCGGTGGGACCGTTACGACTGTTGCACAGCGCGCGACGCCCTGTAAGGGATTCGGCACCACACGATTCGGTGGTGCTTCTGGCATATGCCAGAGTCTTTCCGGGGCCGTACGGGTGTTCCAGGTGTACGTCAGACGCCGCAGCGAGCTCCTAAGAACATGGACATCACTCTCCAGCAGCCCGCCCGCGCCCGGCTGATCACGGTGGAGGAGCGGGAGGTGCCCGTTCCCGTCACGCTCCGCTACCTCTCCACCGACCCGCTGGCCGTGCACTTCGACTTCCCGCCCGAGTCCTGCCTGGAGGGCGAGGCGCTCAGCTGGACCTTCGCCAGGGCCCTGCTGGCGGACGGGGTGTGCGCACCGGCCGGAAGCGGCGACGTGCACATCTGGCCCTGCGGACGGGCCCGTACGGTGCTGGAGCTCCACTCGCCGTCCGGGCTGGCGCTGCTCCAGTTCGACACCGCGGCGCTGCGCCGCTTCCTGCTGCGCACCTACGCCGTCGCCGCACCCGGCGAGGAGGACCTCGCCGGGGCCGTCGAGCGCGGGCTGAGCAGCCTGTTCGACGGCGTCTGACGGCACGGGCCGGCCGCGTCCGGCGTCAGCCGCCGGCACCTCCGTACAGCTCCGGCCGGTCCGCGAGACCGACCGTCACCCGGGCGCCGCTCTCCAGCGCCCGGACCCCGGCCTCGGCGACGGCGGAGGCCGCGTACCCGTCCCAGGCGCTCGGGCCGGTGACCCGGCCCTGCCGGGTGGCGTCGACCCAGGCCTGCACCTGGCGGTCGTAGGCGTCGGCGAACCGGACGAGGTAGTCCTGCGGCACCTCCGCGCGGGCGCCGCCCTCCGCCGTGACGACCATCGCGCGGTCCTCCCCGATCCGGGCGCTGCCCGCCTCGCAGACGGCCTCGCAGCGCACCTGGTAGCCGAAACCGCAGTTGACGAAGACCTCCACGTCGACCAGCGCGCCGCCCTCGGTCTCGAACAGCACGAACTGCGGGTCGAGCAGCCCGGCGGGGGCGCTCGCGGAGGGGCGGGGGCGCAGCACGGTCACGGCGGCCGGCTCCTGGCCGAGCAGCCAGCGCGCCGCGTCGATCTCGTGCACCACCGAGCTGTCGACCAGCATCGCGCTGGTGAAACCGGGCACCGAGGAGACGTTGCGGTGCACGCAGTGCAGCATCAGCGGCCGCCCCAGCCGGCCGCTGTCCAGCAGCGACTTCAGCTGCCGGTACTCGGCGTCGTAGCGCCGCATGAAGCCGATCTGCGCCAGCCGCCGGCCGAGCCGCGCCTCGGCCTCCACCACCCGCAGCGCCCCCGCCGACTCCGGCACCATGGGCTTCTCGCACAGCACCGGGAGGCCGCGCGCGAAGGCGGCGAGCAGGGCCTCCTCGTGAGCGGGGCCGGGGGAGGCGATCAGTACGGCGTCGACGCCGGGCGCGTCCAGCGCGGCCTGGGCCTCCGCGTGCACCGTGACCGCCTCGACGCCGGCCACGGCCTCCTTCGCCCGGCCCGGGTCCGGATCCGCCACGGCGGCGACCCTGGCGCCGCTGACCACCCGGTCCAGCCGCCGTATATGGTCGGCCCCCATGTGCCCCGCGCCCAGTACCGCCACGCCCAGCAGTTCACCCATGTGCGCCCTCCCTCGTCGCCGACTGCTCCCGGCGTAGCGTAGGCGGAAGGGCGCGGGTGCCGTCAGTAGCGCAGTACCCCGGCGATGCCGTCCGCGTCGGCCAGCGTGCCGTCGGGGACGAAGCGGACGTCGGCGCCGGTCTCCAGGCACTGCTCCACGATCTCGTCGACGATGTCCTCCCGGGCGTCGAGGTCGTCGCTGGAGGCCGGGATCAGGTGGTCGCCGTCGTCGCGCACGGTCACGCGGTAGTTCTCCTCGACGGCCAGCAGCCGCACCCGGGCCTCGCGGGCGTTCTGCCAGACCTCGTCGACGCCGGCCGCGAACTCCTTGCGCCCGCGCGCGGTTTCGAGTTCCTGCGTCACGACGTCGATCGTGCGCAGGTCCTCGGCCTCGACCAGCGGGCCCACCGCCTGCCAGACGGCGTCCGGGGTGCCGTGCGCGAGACCGCCGTGCGGGATGTGCACGGCACGCCGGGTGATGTCCCCGACCTCCTCCAGGCAGGACAGCGCCGCCTGCTCACCGGTCACGTACAGCGGCCGCGGGCTGTCCCGCAGCACCGCGCCGATCGCCGTGTCGGTCTCCCGCAGGAAGTGCCGGGTGCCCTCGTCGCGGAAGGTGCTCGGCATGTCGCCGAACCGCTCCAGACGCTCGGGGTCGAAGTTCTCGGCCCGCCGGGTCAGCGGGAAGCCGCCGACGCGCTCCTCGGCGACCCGGCCGCCGCCGCCGTTCCACAGGGTGGCGCGGTCGGCCGAGACCGACAGGACCCAGAACGACCGCTCGGACACCTGGGCGGAGACGAGATTGCGGGTGAGGAAGGTGTCGGAGAGCACCACCCGCTCGGGCACCGAGCGAGCGAGCGACCACACCTGGTGCTCACCCGGGGCGGCGAAGATCACCAGGCCGTCCTCGGCGTGCGTCAGGTCGACCTCGCCGAGCGCCTCGTCGAGCTGGGCCGCCACGTCGGCGCGCCGCTCGCGGGTCACCGCGGGGTCGGCCTCCAGCTGCTTCTTGGCCTCGGCCACCACATTGCGCAGCCGGACCCGGTCCTGCGCGTTGTACGGCTCCCTGCGGTGCGTCGGCGTCAGCACGGACACCGCGGGGTAGGGCCGCGGTCGGCGCAGTTCGGCCAGGGTCGTGGGACTGAGTGCGTGCTCCATGACAGCACCATAGGGCCGATTCACGTATCGGGCATTTGGGGCGCGGTGATCGTCACGGCCGGGCTCCGCCGCCGTTCCCGGACCCGCAGGAGCTGCCGCTCGCGGGCAGGCTGCCGTACAGCAGGAAGGCGTCGACCTTGCCGCGCACGCACTTCGACGAGGCGTAACCGGTGTGGCCGTCGCCCTTGTTGTCGAGGACCACGGCCGACGGCCCCAGCCGCTCGGCCGTCTGCACCGTCCAGCGGTACGGCGTGGCCGGGTCGCCGCGGGTGCCGACCAGCAGCATCCTGGGCGTGTCGACGTCCTTCACCCGCTCGCGGATGAAGTCGGTCCCCCTGGGGCGGCCGTAGCACAGCAGGAACTGGGTGAGGCGGAACCGGCCGAAGACCGGCGACGCCTCCTCGTACGCGGCGCGCAGCCGGCCGAGGTCCCGGGTGATCTGCCGGGCCGTGGGGCGGTCGGGGTCGTCGGCGCAGTTGATCGCCATCAGCGCCGCCGGAAGGTTGTCCAGGGGGACGTCCTCCTGGTCCACCAGCCCGCCGTCGGCGGGCGGCGCGGGCCGGTGCCGCTCCCCGGGCGGGCCGGGCGCGAGGCCGCCGGTGGCGAAGGCCTCCACCCCGCGCGTGTCCCCGTCCTCCACCAGCAGGGCCAGCGCGCGCTCCAGCGACGGCCACATGTCCCTGCTGTACAGCGCCTGGCCCAGCGCGCCGACCAGGTCCTGGCCGCTGAACGTGCCGCTGAACGGCGTCGGCACCGGGTCCTCGTCCATCGACCGGACCAGCCGCACGACGGCCTCCCGGGCGGCCCGCGCGTCCTGGCCGAAGGGGCAGCCGACGTCCTGCACGCACCAGTCGAGGAAGTCGTCCAGCGCGACCTGCTGCCCCGCGGCGCCCGCCAGGCCCTGCCGGGTGAGCGACTCGGTCAGCGTGTCCACCCCGTCGAGCGCCATCCGGCCCACCTTGCCCGGGAACTGGGTCGCGTACACCGCGCCCAGCCGCGTGCCGTAGGAGAAGCCGAGGTAGTTGAGCTCGTCGTCGCCGAGTGCCTGGCGTATGACGTCCAGGTCGCGGGAGGCGTTCACCGTGCCGATGTGCGGCAGTACCGGCCCGGAGTGCTTGGCGCACTCGCGGGCCGCCTTCTGCAACTGCCGCAGCACCGCCTGGGGATCGCGCAGCGCCTCGTCGGTCCCGACCGTGACGCCGGCGCCGCCGAACGGGTCGCTGCCGCAGCTGACCGGGGAGGACCGGCCGACGCCGCGCGGATCGAAGCTCACCACGTCGTAGCCGTCGGACAGGTCCATGAAGTCGTCGCCGGAGGCCGCGAGTTCACTGACGCCGGGGCCGCCCGGGCCGCCGAAGTTCAGCAGCAGCGAGCCGCGTTTCTCGCCGCTCGCCCGGAACCTGGCCAGGGCCAGGTCGAGGGTGCCCGCGCCGGGCCGGGCGTAGTCGAGGGGCACGGTGACCTTCCCGCACTGCAGGTCCTCGGGGGCCTGCGCGCCCTCGCACGCCGTCCACGCGACCTTCTGCCGGTAGAACCGGGTGAGGTCGGGCTGCTTGTCGTCCGCGGCCGCGGCCGGCAGGCCGGCGCCCAGCAGCGCCAGGACGATGGCCCCGGCGGCCGCGTGGCGTCGTACCGCGCGCCACGGTTCCAGCTTGGCCGGCATGGATGCCTCCCGGGCCGCAATCCGCCGGGGGGCCGGCGGACGGCGCCCTCGCTCACGATAGGCGGCGTTCGGGCGGGCCGCCTCCGGACCGGCGGATCCTCGGGGACCGGCGTTCGCCCGCCACTCACCCGTCCGATGCAGGTGATCACCGAGTGTGCCGGGTGGTTCGGACGAATTTACTGCTGGTTCGACAACCCTGCCACTCGATGGGGTGAAAGGCGGATAAGCCATAACTCGGATGGTTCACCTGCGTTTTATCCGGTGCGGGTGAGCGCCCGTGACCACGTCCGGAAGGCAAGGACTCCATGAAACGGGTTACCCGAAACGGTCTGATCGCCGTCGCCGCCGCATCGGGCGCGATGGCTGTGACGTGTCCGGCGTACGCCGACTCCGCGGCCGACGGGGCCGCGGCCGGCTCGCCGGGTGTGATCTCCGGCAACACCGTCCAGCTCCCGGTGCACGTCCCGGTGAACGTGTGCGGGAACACCGTGAACGTGGTGGGGCTCCTCGACCCCGCCGCGGGCAACCGGTGCGCCAATACGGGGGGTGCCGGGCACCAAGGCCCCGGGCCGGGAGCCGCGACCGGCGGGGGAGCGGCCGCCGAGGGCGGTGGACAGGATGCGCCGGGGGTGATCTCCGGCAACGGGGTGCAGCTCCCGGTGCGTCTGCCGGTGAACGTCAGCGGCAACACCGTGAACGTCGTCGGCGTCGGCAACGGGGCGGCCGGCAACGAGTCCGTGAACATCCCCGGCGACCGCCCGGTCCGGCCCGAGCGCCCCGCGTCACCGCCCCCCGAGCGGCCGGCGCCCCGGCCGTCGGCCCCGCCGAAGGCCCGCCCGGTCCCCGCGCCGGTGGCCCCGCGCGCCGAGCCGCCCGCCCCGACCGGCCTCGCGGACACCGGCGCGGACGCCGTCCTGCCCGCCGTGGCCGGCGCCACCGCGATGGTGCTGGGCGGTGCCGTCCTCTACCGGCGCCACCGGCCCCGGGCGGTGCGCTGAACCCGGGCGGCTCGCGGCCCGGCCGGGGGAAGGCCCCGTCGGGCGGGTGGTCACCGGCGGGGCCCGGGACCGCGGCGGACTCCGGGGGCCGGATGCGATCACCTGTGGCCACCCGGTCGTGGTTCTCGGCGAGCACCCTGCCGTCCGCGCCGGCCGGCACCGGTCCGAACGGCTCGTCCCGGCCTCCAGCGTCTGGGCGGCCCGCTCGACACGCCGGCGCAGGTACGGCAGGCACCGCGTCGCCCGCCATGCCGTACGCCTCCGCCATCCTCGGCGTCGCCCGCGCGCCCCTTCGGCGGGACCGGCACCGGGACCGGTGCCGGGCCGGGTGCCGGGCGTCAGGCGCGCGTGCGGGCGCAGCGCCGTGCCGGCGGGCGGGTGCCGCCCGTCAGAGGGCCCGGGACGTCCGGGGCCGGGCGGCTCGGGCACGGAAGGGGCCGGTCCGCCGCAGGCGGCGGGCCGGCCTCGGTGTCACTCATGTACTCCCTTCCTGTCGGGGATACCTACGGCTTGGGGGCGCTCTTCGCCGCCGTACCGGCGCACACCAGGGCCAGGATCACGGCGAGGGCGCCAATGATGATGTTGTTCCAGACGGCACCGGCGTCCGGGTTCGCGCCGACGATCCACGGCGCGACGATCATCCACGCGCCCAGTGCGCACATGGCCCAGCTGAGGCCGTACATGCGTTCAGGTGCACGGGTGAACCCGAGGGCCAGCAGGCCGATCGCGATCCCTATGATCAGGTTGTGGGTCGTGAGGGCGGGCTGGCTGGTGCTGTAATGGACCACCCAGGGGGACACGGCGCAGTACAGGCCGAGCAGGAACACCGGTCCGTCCACGAGCGCCACGTCGCGACCGCCGAGCACGCGGGCGTACCGGTCCCGCATCTCGAGTGCGTCGGGGTGGCTCGTGATGTCACCTCTGGTGGGGTGCACGTTGGCCATGGCTCGTCTCCTTTGCCTCGGCTGGCCCGACCGCGTCTGGTGCGGTATGCGGTAAGCGCCGCGTATGCTCATTCTGCTCTTATTTCGCCTTTATGTGTAGAGGTCACTGCTCTGATCACCGTGGACAGGATCGATCACGCGGACGGCGCGGGCGGACGGCGGCCCCCTCGGGGGGTGCCGGGCTGCGGTTCCTCGCCGCGCGGCCGCGGCGGATGAACGTCGAGACCGACCGCCTGGTCCACGGCTTCGCGTCGGCGGCCTGAACGCCACCGGCGTGCAGGCGCTCGCGGCCGTCCTGGACGCCGGGCCGATGGCTCCTGGACGGTCGCGCGAACACCTCGGACTCGCCACCGGGGCCGTCTCCGCCCGCGGGGAGCGGCTGGAGCGGGCGGGACTCGTCCGGCGGGTCCGGGGCAGCGCCGACCGCCGGGTGGCGCACCTGCGGCACGCCTCCGCCGCACGGTCGAGGGCCGGCTCGTACTACCGGCCGCTCGCCGCGGCCACCGCAGCCGCCCGGGCCCGGTTCTCCGAGGCCGGACCCGCCGTCGCGCCGCGCTTCCTGGCCGCCCTCACCGAGGAACTCGCCCCGCACCGGGCCTCGGACGGCTGACCCCGGGCACCGACGGAGCGCCGGGACAGCCGCCCGTGATCTCCTGTCCGCGGTTCGTCGCTCCCCGGTCCCGCGGGTGTACATGATCGCCGGGATCGCGGGCACGTGAATCGTACGGAAAGTGTCCGTATCCGTCGAGGGTTCGACGTTGCACGGTGGAGGTGTCTGCGGCTATGGGTGCGAAGGTGATGGAGCGTTTTCCCGCCGGGGCCCCGCGAGGATCGTGGCCGGCGGAGGAGTACGCCGCCGCACTGCGCGCCGAGGGCGAGCCGGCGACGGTCGTGATGGACCTGAAGTCGGACGCGTTCCTCGTCGTGGTGCCGGCGCGCGACGAGGACTGAGCCGTCACCGACCGGGCGGCGGGGAAGTCGCCGCCCCGGTCGCCGGGGCCGCGGCCGGCGGCTCGACGCGGTCCGGCCACCGCCCCGAGTGCCGTCCTCCTCAGGACGCCAGGGCGGCGAGATGAGCCCGCCGCGACTCCGCCGTCTGCCCCTGGACCAGCAGGAACATCCCCTCCCGCGCGAGCCGTTGGGCCGTGCTGGTCAACGCCGTCGCCCGGCCCCCGCCGGCCACCACGGCCGCCGTGGTCGCCGCGCCCAGCACCTCGAACGACCGCAGCCTGAGGGCCAGCCGCTCGTCCAGGTGCGCGTGCGGTGCCGCCTCGTCGGCCAGCGCGTAGGCGCGGTCGCGGACCTCCGCGAGGCGGGTGCGCAGCGGCCCGGCGGTGCCCTCGTCCAGCAGGGCGAGGGCGGCCTCGGCGACGCCGAAGACCGCGGGCGAGGCGGTCACCGTCTTCGGCCGGTCCTCGGCGGCCCACCGCTCGTACGGGGTGCGCAGCGCCACCGCCTCCTCGGGCAGCCACAGCCCGTCCAGTTCCAGCGCGACGGTGCGCGCGGCGGTGAGCGCCACGAGGCGCATCGGCGGCGAGGCGCGCAGCCCCGGCTGCTCCCGCGCCTCGGTGAACGCGAACAGGGCCTCACCGGCGTCGGTCACCCCGGCCAGCAGCATCACGTCGTTCAGGCCCCACCCGGTGTACCAGGGCACGGTCCCGTCGAACCGCCACCCGCCGCGCTCCCGCACCACTCGCACCGGCGTCCGGGGGAACGCCCGCAGATGCGCGTACGCCACCCCCGACAGCAGCTCACCGCGGGCCATCGGGCCGAGCAGCCGCTCCCGCACCGCCGGCGCACCCTTGACCAGGGCCGCGACCGGCGTGTGGTGCTGGGTCTGCACGAACCAGGTCGAGCAGCACGCCCCCGCCAGGATCTCCGCGACCTGCCGGGCCACCGGCGCGGGCGCGGCCGCGCCGCCGTACGCCTCGGGCGCGCCCAGCCCGAGCAGACCGGACCGCCTGACGGCCGCGATGTGGCCGGCGGGCACCTCCGTGCGGTCCACGGTCTCGGCGTTCGGGGCGAGGAGGCGGTCCGCGAGCTGCCGGGCGCGGGCGACGAGCGGGTGCGACGAGGTGGTCATGGCAGAGATCCTCCGGCGCCGTGGCGCGCGGTGTCGACTGCGGGGCGGCCCGTGCGCGGTCCGGGGCGGAGCCGCCGCGCCTACCCTGGAGACGTGGCTCGTGCCAACGATGAGGTCGCCGCGCTGTTCGCCGAGTACGCGGACCTGATCTCGATCACCGGAGGAGACGCGTTCCGCGCCCGCGTGTACGAGAAGGCCGCCCGGTCGATCGGCGGCCACCACGCCGACGTGTCCCGGCTCGACCTCAAGGGGCTCCAGGAGATCCCCAACGTCGGCAGGTCGATCGCGGAGAAGATCGTCGAGTACCTCGGCACCGGCCGGGTGTCCGCGGTCGAGGAACTGCGGGCCAGGATCCCCGCCGGGGTCCGGCGGCTGACGGCCGTCCCCACGCTCGGCCCGAAGAAGGCCATGGCGGTCTACCAGGAGCTGGGCGTCTCCTCGATCGAGGAACTGGTTGACGCCATCCGCGACGAGCGGCTGCGGGACCTGAAGGGCTTCGGGCCCAGGACGGAGCAGAACATCCTGCACGGGATCGCGCTGCTGCGGTCCTCCGGTGACCGGGTGCTGATCGACGCCGCGATGGACGTCGCCGAGAGCGTCGTGGCCCGGCTGTCGACGGCGGCCGGCTGCCGGCGCTGCGCGTACGCCGGTTCGCTGCGCCGCGGCCGCGAGACCATCGGGGACGTCGACGTGCTCGCCGCGGCGGACGACTCCGAGCCGCTGATGCGGGCGTTCACCGAGCTGCCGCGGACCCGCGAGGTCGTCGCGCACGGCACCACCAGGACGTCGATCCGCACCACCGAGGGCCTCGCCGTCGACCTGCGGGTCGTACCGCCGGACTCCTGGGGAGCGGCCCTGCAGTACTTCACCGGCTCCAAGGCGCACAACATCCGCACCCGGGAACGGGCCGTGCACCAGGGGCTGAAGCTCTCCGAGTACGGGCTGTTCGACGCCGAGACCGGGGAGAGGATCGTCTCCGAGACGGAGGAAGAGGTCTACGCCCGCCTCGGCCTGCCCTGGATCCCGCCGCCGCTGCGCGAGGACCGCGGCGAGATCGAGGCGGGGCTGCGCGGCGAACTCCCCGAGCTGGTGCGGGAGTCCGACCTCCGGGGCGATCTGCACACCCACACCGACCTCACGGACGGCCTCGCCCCGCTGGAGCAGATGGCCGCCGCGGCCGCCGCACGCGGCCACGCCTACTACGCGATCACCGACCACGCGCCCAACCTCTTCATGCAGCGCATGACCGACGAGCGGATGCTCGCCCAGCGCGAACGCGTCCGGGAACTCGACGCCGAGTACGGGCGGCGCGGCGCACGCGGCGGGACACGGCTGCTGCACGGCGTGGAGCTGAACATCGATCCGGACGGCGGCGTGGACTGGCCGGACGACTTCCTGGCCGGCTTCGACCTGTGCGTGGCTTCGGTGCACTCGCACTTCAACCAGTCGCGGGACGCGATGACCCGGCGGTTCCTGCGGGCGTGCGAGAACCCGTACGTCAACATCATCGGCCACCCCACCACCCGCGTCATCGGCAAGCGGCCCGGCGTCGACGCCGACCTGGACGCGCTGTTCGCCGCCTGCGCCCGCACCGGCACCGCCCTGGAGATCAACTCCCATCCCGACCGGCTCGACCTCGACGACGAGCACATCCTGCGGGCCAGGCGGTACGGGGTGAAGTTCGCCATCGACAGCGACGCCCACTCCACCCTCCATCTGGCGTATCTGCGCTACGGGGTGGCCACGGCGCAGCGCGGCTGGCTCGCCAAGGACGACGTGATCAACGCCTGGCCGCTGACCCGCCTGCGCCGCTTCCTGCGCAAGGGGCGGACCGGGTAGCGGGCCCGGCCCCGCACCCCCTGCTCACTCCTCGCGGTCTCCGCGCGTCCGCACGGGCTTTCGCCGACTCCCCTCTGCGAGGCGGCGGTTGACCGGCCTGCGCCCTTGACTGGTACAGACCAATGCGGTTGAGTGTCGGTCCAACCCCCCACCACGGCCGCCCCCCCTCGTTCCTCCCCCGGGGAGCGGCCGTGCACCGCAAAGGAGCTGAACCGTGTCGAGACGTCGTGTCCGCATGCGCATCTCCGCACTCCTGAGCTCACTCGCCCTCGCGGGCGCCGCCCTGGCCCTGCAGCCGGCCCCCACCGCTGCCGCCGCCGGGTTCGTGGTCAGCGAGGCGCAGTTCCACCAGATGTTCCCGAACCGCAACGCGTTCTACACCTACAGCGGTCTGACCGCCGCCCTCGGCGCGTACCCCGGTTTCGCGAACACCGGCAGCGACACCGTGCAGAAGCAGGAGGCGGCGGCCTTCCTCGCCAACGTCGCTCACGAGACCGGCGGCCTGGTGCACGTCGTCGAGCAGAACCAGGCCAACTACCCGCACTACTGCGACGGGAGCCAGCCCTACGGCTGCCCGGCCGGGCAGGCCGCCTACTACGGCCGCGGTCCCATCCAGCTGAGCTGGAACTTCAACTACAAGGCCGCGGGCGACGCGCTCGGCCTGAACCTCCTGGACAACCCGTGGCTGGTGCAGAACGACGCCTCGGTCGCCTGGAAGACGGGCCTGTGGTACTGGAACACCCAGAGCGGCCCCGGCACCATGACCGGCCACAACGCCATGGTCGACGGCGCCGGCTTCGGCCAGGCCATCCGCAGCATCAACGGCGCCCTGGAGTGCGACGGCAGGAACCCGGCGCAGGTGCAGAGCCGGGTCGACACCTACCAGCGGTTCGCGCAGATCCTCGGAGTTTCACCGGGCGGCAACCTCTCCTGCTGACGCCCGTTCGCGGGGCGTGGTGTCATGCACCTGACTGCGAATTCCCAGGAGGGCATCGTCATGCGTCGCACCCCCCACGCCTTGCTCGCCACGACCGCCGCGCTGGCCGCCGCGGTCGTGGCCCCCTCGTCCCCGGCCGGGGCCGCGGCGGCGGTCCCGGCCGCGGGCACCTACTACGTGCAGAGCACCGTCACCGGTCTGAACGCGGCCGACGCCCAAGGCGTCGTCGAACAGCACAGGCCCCGGGGTGACGAGGACCGCCAGCAGTGGAACCTGCGGCCGAGCGGATCCTCGTACGTGCTGGAGAGCACCGACGCCGTCGGCAGCTGCCTCGGCCGCTCCGGCGACCGGGCGCGGACGGTCGGCTGCGCGAGCGCCGACGCGGCCTGGGAGATCACGCCCACCGGCGCCGACCGGTACACGCTCACGGCCCCCGGCACCGACCGCCACCTCACGCTCGCCCCGCAGCCGTCCGGCGCCACCCACCCCGCGCCGCTGGCGATCGGCGGCCCCGGCACGCTCGCCTCCTGGTACCTCACCCCCGTCAGCCCGGCCACCGCCCCCATGCCGCCCGAGGACCGGCGCACCCTCGACCAGGTCACGTTCCTCACCTCGCACAACGCCTACGCCAACGGCGTCGACGGCGGCTTCGCCCCGCCCTTCGTGAACCTCGCGCCGAACCAGTCGCGCGGCATCACCCAGCAACTCGCCGACGGCGTACGGGGGTTCATGCTCGACATCCACCAGACGCCCGACGGGGCGATCCTCTGCCACAACAGCTGCACCCTGGTCAGCAGGCCGGTCGCCCTCCGGGCCGACCTGCAGCGGATCGTGGACTTCCTGCGGGCCCGTCCCGACCAGTTCGTCACCGTCTTCCTGGAGGACTACGTCGACCCGGGCGTCCTGCGCGCCGAACTGGCCCGGGTGAGCGGTCTGGAGCAGGTCCTGTACCGCCCCGACCGGACCGGCGTGCGCCAGCAGGGCTGGCCCAGGATGGCCGACCTGGTCGCCGCCGACGACCGGCTGCTGATCCTCACCGACCACAGCCGCGCCGCCGACCAGGCCGCGGGCCTGACCCGGGACAGCTTCGGCGTGATGTACCAGCGCGAGTGGACGGTCGAGAACCATTGGTCCATGGGCTCGGGCCTCGGCTCCTCCGACTGGTCCTGCTACAGCCGCTGGTACGACCCGGACACCAACATCCCGCTGACCCACACCGAACCGGGCTTCCGCCCGCTGTTCGTGATGAACCACTTCCGTGACGTCCCGATCAGCGGCACGGTCAGCACGGACAACGCCAAACTCGCCGACCGCGCCCGCCGCTTCTGCCAGCCGGCCGCCCGCAAGAAGCCCACCTTCCTCGCGGTGGACCGCTACGAACTGGGCGACACCGCGGCCGCGGTGAACGCGCTGAACACGTACACGTATCCGTAGCACCGCGCCCGCCCGGCGCCGGGCGGGACGGGCCCCGGCCGCTGGGCCGACGACGCCGATGGCGCGGCCGGTCCAGCACACAGGTGCCGGACCCCGGCACTGTGTTCCTCGCACGAGGCCCGAGACACTCCAGGAACCGGAGCGCTTCCGGGGGAAGGCGCGCGCGGTGCCCCGTCCCGAGACGGGGAGCGGTGGCTCGCCGCCGCGCGGCCGCGCGCGTCCCTCGGTCCGCGAGGGGACGGTCCGGTCGTGGGACGGCCGGGTGGACCGGCCCTGCTGCCCGTCGGCTTTCCCGGCCCGCGTCCGTACACCCGGCTGATCGCTTCCCTCGGCCTCGCTGCACCGCCCGAGGACGCGACGACGCCACGGCTGCCGTCCGGGGGCCGCCCGCTGCCGATCGCGGGCTGCGACGACGATGGTCCCGCGGGCGCGTTCGGTGAGGCGGTGTTCGTCCCCGCCGGGACACGGGCCGGGGCTACCCCGCCCCCTGTCCGGCTGTCACGATGCGCTCGACCGCCGCCGTCACCAGGTCCTCGCGCTCCGCCTCCGTGAAGACGTCCGGCAGGGTGAGCTGCTCGACGATCAGCCAGTTCAGCGCCAGTATGAGCAACTTGACGGCCATGGCGTCGCCGGGCAGGCCGGAGGCCTCGTGGTGGGCGACGTTGGCGTCGACGTCGGCCCGGACCCGTTCGGTGAGGACCCTGCGCAGCTCCGGGCGGCGGGTGGCCTCCAGGCGGAGTTCGAGCAGCGCG
Source organism: Streptomyces cinereospinus (assembly GCF_042430725.1). Lineage (NCBI taxonomy): Bacteria > Bacillati > Actinomycetota > Actinomycetes > Kitasatosporales > Streptomycetaceae > Streptomyces > Streptomyces cinereospinus. The sequence continues at coordinate 58,609 of NZ_JBHMCY010000024.1, forward strand.
AGGTAGCCGGTGCGGAAGGCGGCGACGCGGCCGACCAGTTCGCGCATCAGCTCCGCGTACGTCTCCCGGTCCCGGTCGGCCGCCCGCTGGCGGGCGAGGGTGGCCTCGTCGGGCTGGAGCCGCTCGTAGACCCGGGCGCCCGCCTGGGTGAGCAGGTCGTCGCGGTTGGCGAAGTAGTTGGACGCGGTGCCCACCGGCACGGCGGCCTCCGCGTCCACCGCCCGGAACGTCAGGCCCCGGGCGCCCTGCTTGGCCAGCACCTCGATCGCCGCGTCCACCAGGGCGGCGCGCCGCTGGTCGTTCCGTCGCACCACTGGCACCACTCCATGCGTAGTACTACATGCACACCACTCAGGGTCAGGGTACTACTGCCCCGCCGCGCGGAGGTGACTGGTGTCTCTGGCGTTTTACGTATAATCTCTCCGGTCGGCCGCCCTCCCGGAAGGTCCAGATGAGACGCATCGCCCTGGTCACCCTCGTCGTCGACGACTACGACGAGGCGATCCGCTTCTTCACCGAGGCGCTCGGCTTCCGGCTCGCCGAGGACGCGCCCCGCGAGGACGGCTCCCGCTGGGTCGTGGTGGAGCCCGGGACGGACGGCGCCGGCGCCGCCCTGCTGCTCGCCCGCGCCAAGGGGGAGCCCCAGCGCGCCCGGGTGGGCGACCAGACCGGCGGCCGCGTCGGCTTCTTCCTGCACACCGGCGACTTCGCCCGCGACCACGCCCGGATGCTCGCCGCCGGAGTGACCTTCCTGGAAGGGCCGCGGCATGAGCCGTACGGCACGGTCGCCGTCTTCCAGGACCTCTACGGCAACCGGTGGGACCTGCTCCAGCCCGCCGGCTGACGCGCGCCCCGCGCACCCCCCTTCGCGCCCGGGCCCGTCGCGCCGTCCGTGACCCGGCCCGCTCCCGCACCTCGCCACCACCCCGCCCCAGGAAAGGCGCACCATGGCCGCTAGGCGCGTAGGCAGAGACCCTCCGCCGCCTCCCCAAGGCCGTGCTGCACGACCACCTCGACGGCGGCCTGCGGCCCGCCACCGTCGTCGAGCTCGCGGAGACGGTCGGCCACACCCTGCCCACCACCGACCCCGACGCGCTGGCCGCCCGGTACCACGACGCCGCCGGCTCCGGCGACCTGGTGCGCTACATCGCCACCTTCGAGCACACCCTCGCCGTGATGCAGACCCGCGAGGGCCTGCTGCGCACGGCCGAGGAGTACGTCCTCGACCTCGCGGCGGACGGCGTGGTGTACGGCGAGGTGCGCTATGCGCCGGAGCTGATGGTCAAGGGCGGGCTGGCCCTGCCCGAGGTGGTCGAGACCGTGCAGGAGGGGCTGGCGGCGGGCATGGCGAAGGCGGCCGCCGCCGGCACGCCGGTCCGGGTCGGGCCGCTGCTGTGCGGCATGCGGATGTCCGACCGCACCCGGGAGATCGCCGACCTCGTGGTCGCCTTCCGGGACGCCGGCGTCGTCGGCTTCGACATCGCCGGCGCCGAGGACGGCTTCCCGCCCGCCGACCACCTGGCCGCCTTCGGGCACCTGCGCCGTGAGAACGTGCCGTTCACCATCCACGCGGGCGAGGCGCACGGCCTGCCCGGCATCCGCCAGGCGCTGCAGGTGTGCGGCGCCCAGCGCGTCGGCCACGGCGTGCGGATCACCGACGACATCCCCGACCTCGCGTCCGGCAGCCTCGGCCGCCTCGCCGGGTGGGTCCGCGACCGCCGGATCGCCCTGGAGATGTGCCCGACCTCCAACCTCCAGACCGGCGCCGCCACCTCGATCGCCGAGCACCCCATCACGGCGCTGAAGGACCTCGGCTTCCGTGTCACGCTCAACACCGACAACCGCCTGGTCTCCGGCACATGCATGACCCGCGAGATGTCCCTGCTGGTCGAGGAGGCCGGCTGGACGGTCGAGGACCTGCGCACCGTGACCGTGAACGCCGTCAAGAGCGCCTTCATCCCGTTCGGCGAACGGAGCGCCCTCATCCGGGAGGTGATCCTGCCCGGCTACGAGGTCCGCAGCAGCCCGCGCGCGTAGGCGGCCTGTCCGACGTGCTGGAGGTCGTCGGACAGGACGCTCACCAGCCGGACGCCGAGGCTGACCGGCGGGTCCCAGCGGTCGTCGACGATCGTCTCCAGGTCCTTGGCGGCCAGGCCGCGCAGGAAGCCGAGCGTCTGCTCGTGCACGGCGTCGTAGTAGCCGGTGAGCAGGTCGGGGGAGTCGACCCGCACCTTGGCGACCTTCGCCGGGCTGTGCCCGTACCCCGTGTCGTGGCGTGGCAGGCCGAGCCCGAAGCGCCGCTCCCAGTCCTGGGTGAGCCAGACCTGGTCGAGCCCGGCCGCGTCGGCGACGTGGTCGTCCTGGACCCGGGCGAGGTGCCAGACCAGCCAGGCGACGGAGTTGGCGGCGGGGCCGGGCCGGGCGTTGAGGTCGTCGGCGGTGAGGCCCTCGACGGCCGCGTGGACCTCTTCGCGGATGCGGCCGTAGCCGTCGATGAGGATGTCCTTGGCATGCATGGGTTCCACCATGCCGCATCACGCGCCGTCGCACGACGGCGCGTCAGCGACCTCCGCGTCGAGGAGCGCCATCAGCGCCCGGGCCGCCGGGCTCGTCGCATCCCGGGGCGGCAGCAGGGCCACCGTCTCGTAGCCCGACCCGCCGACGCCTTTCAGGGGCAGTGCGGTGAGCGAAGGGCGCTTGTGGCGGAAGTGGTGCGGGACGACGGCGATGCCCAGGTTCTCGTCCAGCAGGTCGAGCAGGCTGTGCACGTCGTTCACCTCCAGTGCCACCGCCCGCCGTACGCCGGCCCTGGCGAACGCGGCGTCCGTGGCGCGGCGCGGCCCCCAGTCGGGGTGGAAGTCGACGAACACCTCGCCGCCCAGCTCCTGTGGCGTCACCGGCGCGCCGGCGGCGGCCAGGCGGTGCGTCGGATGGCACAGCGCCGTCATCGGCTCGTCGGTCAGGGGCACGTAGCGCAACTGCTCGGCGTCCTCCGGCGTGCGCACCGCGAAGGCCAGGTCCAGGCGCCCCGCCGCGACCTCCTCCGCCAGCGCGCCCGTGCCCGCCTGCCGCAGGCAGATCTCCACGTCGGGGTGGCGGTGCCGGAACGCGGCGAGCAGCCGCGCCACGTTCACCCCCGCGATGCACTGCTCGGTACCGAGCGTGAGCATGCCGCGCAGCACGCCCTGCACGGCCGCCACCGCCTCATGGGCCGCCCGCACCTGCGCCAGGACCCGCTCGGCCTCGCCGAGCAGCGCCCGCCCGGCCGGGGTGAGCGTCACCCGGCGGGTGGTCCGCACGAACAGCGGGGTCTGCAACTCCCGTTCCAGCGCCCGGATCGAGGCCGAAAGGCCCGACTGGGACACCATCAGCCGTTCGGCCGCCCGGGTGAAGTGCTGGTCCTCGGCGACCGCGACGAAGTGCTGAAGATGGCGCAGTTCCATGACTGAGAAGCGTAGTCGCTGAATTCCATCGGATTCTTCTGTTGGACCACTGCCCGCAGGTCACGACAGAGTGAGAGCCACACTGTTCGCTTCCGTGCCCACCCCTCTGGAGTCGCGTTGTACACGGCACACCCCGACCGCTACACCGAGATGCCCTACCGGCGCACCGGCCGCAGCGGCCTCAAGCTCCCCGCGCTGTCGCTCGGCCTGTGGCACAACTTCGGCCCCGACCGGCCGGTCGAGACCCAGCGCGCCATCCTGCGCCGCGCCTTCGACCTCGGCGTCACCCACTTCGACCTCGCCAACAACTACGGTCCGCCGCCCGGGGCCGCCGAGTCCGCGTTCGGCGAGGCGCTCACGGCGGACCTCGCCCCGTACCGCGACGAGCTGGTGATCTCCACCAAGGCGGGCTACCTGATGTGGCCCGGCCCGTACGGCGAGTGGGGCTCGCGCAAGTACCTGCTGTCGTCGCTGGACCAGAGCCTCACGCGGATGGGCCTGGACTACGTCGACATCTTCTACTCGCACCGCCCGGACCCGGAGACTCCGCTGGAGGAGACGATGGGCGCCCTGCACTCCGCCGTGCAGCAGGGCAAGGCGCTGTACGTCGGCGTCTCCAACTACTCCCCGGAGCAGACCCGCGAGGCCGCCCGCATCCTGGGCGAGCTGGGTACCCCGCTGCTCATCCACCAGCCGCGCTACTCCATGCTCGACCGGCGCCCCGAGGAGGGACTGCTGGACGCCCTGGACGAGCTGGAGGTCGGCTCCATCGCCTACTCTCCGCTGGAGCAGGGCCTGCTCACCGGCCGCTACCTCGACGGCATCCCGGAGGACTCGCGGGCCGCGAGCGACAGCCCGTTCCTGAACTCCGAGGCGCTGACCGAGGAACTGGTCGGCCGGCTGCGGGCACTCGCCGACATCGCCAAGTCGCGCGGCCAGTCACTGGCCCAGATGGCCCTCGCCTGGGTCCTGCGCGACGGCCGGGTGACCTCCGCCCTGGTCGGCGCGAGCAGCCCGCAGCAGCTGGAGGACAGCGTCGCCGCGATCGGCAACCTCGGCTTCGACGCGGACGAACTCGCCCGCATCGACGCCGCGGCCCGGCCCTGACCCGTCGCGCCCGCGGCCGTGCCCCGGAGGCGAACCACCGCCTCGGGGGGCACGGCCGTCGCCGTTCCCGCCCGACGAACGACGTGTTCGGGCCAGCCGTTCCGCGTCCATTCGCTTTCGCCGCAGCCCTGCGCGCGGAACGGCGCCGAATTGCCCGCGCGCCTTTCCGGCCGTCCCGGCGGTGTACTCCACTCGAAATGATCTGGAAGGTTTTCCGCGCGGGTCGCGTGAACGGGAAAGACGCCGCGCGGAAGTGATCGCTCCGCTTACCGCCGAGGAACCGTGCCGTCCGGCCTGCGCACCTTACCCGTAGCATTCTGGCCAATACGTGCGGTGAATATGCCAGGAGACTGGCCGGAAAGACGTGGTGACAGTGGTTCAAGAGTGAAGATACTCGAACGCCAGGGACTGTTTCACCGCACGGGAGCCGCACCGAAAGCGAGGTATCACCGCAAGCGGGCGATGCGACGGGGAGGCGAACGTGCACGACGAATTCCTCTGCCATGTCACGGCGTACGGCACCTGCGGCGGCCGGCGCGTCGGTGTGCCCCTCGGCACCTACCGGGCGCCCACCCTGGCCCTCGCGCTGTGGTGGCTGCGCGACCGTGCCACCTGGATCGCCGAGCGGCTCGATCCGCGGCCGGGCGACGCGCCGTTCCCGCCGAACGCGCTGATCCCGGTCGGCGCCGGAGTGGCCGACGTGCCGTCGGTGCTGCGTGCCTGGTGCGCGGATCCGGCGCAGCAGGAGCTGATCGCGGACCAGCTGGCCGCCGGGCGGCTGGTCAGGATCGCCACCAGTGACGACACCACGGAGTACGAGCTGCTCGCCGAGTCCGTCGACGCCCTGCGGATGCAGCGCACCATCCCCGCCCTCGTCGTCCCGGTCGCCTGACCCGGGCCGTCGCCGCCCGGTGCACCGCCGCCGTCACGTCCGGGGCCCCGCGCCCCGTCGCCGTACCGCCCGGGCCGGCAGGCCGCCGAGGAGACCGGCCGCCGCCCCCCACAGCACCGCGAGCCCCAGCGCGGACCAGAGCCGCGGCCGCAGGAACAGCTCACCGGCGAGGTCGCCGCCCAGGTCGCCGATGCCGAGCACGGACAGGCCGTAGGACGCGGAGACACGGCAGGTCAGGCAGATCATCAGCACGGTGAGCGCCAGGGCGACGGCCATGTGCGCGGCGTGCCGCCACAGCCGCGTCCCGGCCGGCGCGCGCACCGCCGCCCCGAACGCCGCCGCGGCCACCAGGACCACCGCCACGGCCACCAGCCACCACCACCGGCCGTCGTGGCCGGCCAGCGTGCCGACGTTCAGGGCCTGGACCTCCGAGGAGCGCAGCACCTGGTCCAGCGCGGGCGGCACCGGCAGCGCGAACGGGCCCTCCACCCGGCCGTCCCAGGTGGCGCCCAGGCCGAGGGTGAGCCCGAGCCACGCCAGGTTCGGCAGCCCGAGCAGCAGCACGGCGAAGGTGTCGGCCGGCTGCCCCCGGCCGGCGACGACCAGGCCGACGACCAGGCCCAGGCCGACGTACGCGAGCAGCAGGGCGACCATCGCGGACGCGGCCGGGCGCGCCGGCTCCCGCAGCCGCTCCAGGCGGCCCGGCAGCGGTGCGGCGCGCGAGACCAGCAGCGCCAGCGCCAGTACGCCCGCCAGCCACAGCAGGCCGAGGAGGAGGGACGACGGCACGTCGGTGGTGAAGCCGACCTCCGGCGTGACGCCGAACAGGTCGGCGATGTCGCGGACCGCGCTGTCGCCCAGCGAGATCCGGAAGGTCTGCCGGGCCGCGAGGGCGAGACCGAGCAGCCCCAGCAGCCACAGGACGGCCACCCTGCCCGCCCACGCGCCCAGCTCGCCGGGGCCCGCCGGCGCCCGGTGCCGCAGCGGCCGCAGGAAGCCCGCGGCGGTCACCAGGGCGCCGGCCAGGGTCACGGACAACGGGATCACGGTCAGCTCCGCCGTCGTCCCGGCGAGACCGCCGGCCTCCCCGGAGAACTGGACGACACCGCCCACCGAGGTGACGACGGTCGCCGCGACCACCCGCGCGAACGCCCCGTCCGGCAGGTCCGCCGCCCCCGCCGCCCACAGCCCCAGCGCGGCGACGGCCACCATGGCGATCAGTCCCGCCGACGCCACGACCAGGGCCTGCGCCCAGCCGCGACGGGACGGTGCCTGGCCGGAGGGGGTGCGCGCGCTCACGCTGTCACGCTAAGCAGCCCCGGCACCCGGCGCGCGCCGGAGGGTCCGTTCGTGCCGCGCGCCTCACACCCCTCACGGGCTTCTCGGCCCCTCCGGTCGTTTCTGCGATTTCGGCCTCCCGTTCAGACCTTTCCCGACTTCGTCGCCCGGCGGCAGTAAGTTGTTTGGTGTGAATTGCCGGTGCATGCGGCTTTTGTGGATCGGCAATGGCCCGTCACCGAGGGCGCGAACGCGTTCGTCCTCCGCGTACACGGGCTCCGAATCCCCCGCAATGGCTCCGGCGATGTGGCGACTCCGGCACTATGGACTGCGGCGCCCGGGCCGGGGTACGAGGACTGGTGCAGTGGCGTCCGGCATGGCCGGCTTCGGAGAGAGACACGCATGATCGAGCACGGGGACGGGGCCGTCGTACCGACTGGTTTCGACGTGCCCGTGGAGCCGCTACGGCAGGCGGCGCACTACACGGGCGAGCCGGGATGCATCGCCGAGGCGCGTTCCCTCGCCTCACTCTTCCTGGAACAGCTCAGGACCGAGTGGTGCGCCGAGATCGACGCCCGTGCCGAGGGCGCGGTCCTCCTCGTGGTGAGCGAACTGGTCACCAACGCCGACCGGCACAGCAACGGGCCGTACATCCTGGAGCTGGAGGGCACGGACAGCGTCACGTCGGTGTCCGTCTACGACAGCAGCGCCGCCCTGCCCAGGCGGTTCCCGCGCGATCCGGCCCGGGTCGGCCGGCACGGTCTGGAGATCGTGCACGCGCTGGCGGCCGAGGTGACCGTCGAACGGGTCCCGGTGGGCAAGCGGGTGCGCGCGACCGTGCGGCTGGACGGACAGTGAGCCCCCGGCAACCGCCGAGGGCTCACCTGAACGCGTGCGGCCGTGCCGTCAGGCGCAGCCCAGCTCTCCGAGCATCCCCCGGCGCAGCCGGACGATGATCCGCTTGAGCAGCCGGGACACATGCATCTGGGAGCAGCCGAGCCGCTCGCCGATCTCCGCCTGGGTGGCCTCCTCCACGAACCGCAGGTGCAGGATCTGCCGGTCGCGTTCGTCGAGCTCGGCCATGAGCGGGGCGAGTGACTGGAAGTCCTCCACGAGCCGCAGCCCGTGCTCCTCGACGCCGATGAAGTCGGCCAGGACCGCCTCGCCGTTCTCCGGGCCGTCGCCGGTGAGGGCGGCGTCCAGGGAAGCGGAGTTGTAACCGTTGGCGGCGATCTGCGCCTCGATGACCTCGTCCTCGGAGATGTTCATCAGCGTGGCGAGCTCCGCGACCGTGGGGTCCCGGTCCAGCCGGCTGGCCAGTTCCTCGCGGGCCTTGGCGAGTTCGACGCGGAGCTCCTGCAGACGGCGGGGGACGTGCACGGCCCAGGTGGTGTCGCGGAAGAACCGCTTGATCTCGCCGACGATGTAGGGCAGGGCGAACGACGTGAACTCGACCTCACGGGAGAGCTCGAACCGGTCGATGGCCTTGATCAGCCCGATCATCCCGGTCTGGACGATGTCCTCCATGTCGTCCCCGCGGTTGCGGAACCGGCCGGCGGCGAACCGCACCAGCGACATGTTCATCTCGATGAGGGTGTTGCGCGCGTACTGGTACTCGTGCGTGCCTTCCTCGAGTTCGGCCAGGCGCGCGAAGAACTGGCGGGACAGCTCTCGCGCGTCGCGCGGAGCCACGGTCCGGGGGTCCACGACTTCCGGCTTCGGCCCCTCGTCCGTCCTGGCGACGGGGCTGTCCTTGACGGCTACTGCCTCCGACCCGGTCACGGCGGTGTCCATTACCTCTCCCACGACAGTCATGGTGCGACGTCTGCCTCTTCGGCTCGTGTCGTCCTCGGTTCCAGGCGTCGCACACCGGTGAGCGACCGGAACGCGACGGCGTATCCACGCGTGTACCCGGCCTTCCGCATCGCATGCTCCCTATTTTGCCGACGGCGCGAATCGGCGGCCCGGCCCGGGGTGTCAACCCGGCCGATCACTCAGCGAGTTGAGGTAATCTGACACTATTTTGGTTGATATGTCCTATTCCACCGAGGGCGGAATGCCGCGGGCTTCCCCTCGCGGCGCGCGAATCTAGGCTGAAGAGGTGAGCAACCACATGCCGAAGAACGACCGAGTGCCCGACGAGCGGACGACGCCCGGCGAGGCCCGTGTCCTCCCGTTGCGCCCGCAGCGCGCCCGCCCCGGGACCGCTCGCCCGGAGCCCGCCCGCCCGGCGACCGGCCGGCCCGCCGACGCACCGTCCCTGCCCGCCGCCAGGGAGCCGCTCTGGCGCGACCTGGTCGGTGACGTGCTGCGACGGGAAAGGCTCGCCCAGGAGCGGACGTTGCAGGACGTCGCCGACGCCGCGCGGATCTCGATGCCGTACCTGTCGGAGGTGGAACGCGGCCGCAAGGAGGCCTCCTCGGAGGTGCTCGCGGCAGCCGCCCACGCCCTGGGCCTCGGCCTCGGTGACCTGCTGGCGCGGGCGCACAGCGACCTCACCCGGCACCGGCACGCGCGCGGCCGGGCCACGTCCGCCGCGCCCCGCAACGGCCTCTGCCTGGCCGCCTGACGCCGGTCCGGCGCCTCGGACAGGGTGTGCGTGCGCGCTCCTCGGGTGTCGGACGGAGGCGAAGGGCCGTGCCGTCCACTCCCGGCCCGGGCCCGTGGCGCATCGCTCTGCCCGCGGCGAATCGTCGCCACGGGCAGGGCGCTCACCCGCCTTGCCCCGCGCGCAGCTGCCGGAAGAACGCCCGTACGTCCTCGACCAGCAGGTCGGGCTCCTCCATCGCCGCGAAGTGCCCGCCCCGGCCGAACTCCGTCCAGCGCACGACGTTCTCGGTGCGCTCGGCCCGGTGCCGCAGCGGGAGCTGGAGTTCCGCCGGGAACAGGGCCACCGCGGTCGGCGCGGCCGACGGCTCCTGGGGGCGGGCGGCCCGGCCGGAGGCGTGCGCCCGCTCGTAGTAGATCCGGGCGGACGAGCCGGCCGTGCCGGTCAGCCAGTACAGCGTCACGTTGGTGAGCAGCAGGTCCCGGTCGACGGCCTCCTCGGGCAGCTCCTCCGAGTCCGTCCACTCCCGGAACTTCTCGACGATCCACGCCAGCTGACCGACCGGCGAGTCGGTCAGCGCGTACGCCGGCGTCTGCGGCCGGGTGGACTGGAGGACGGCGTACCCCGTGCCCTCCCGCGACCACGCGCTCCACCGCCGCCAGGAGGCGAGCGTCCGCTCCCGCTCCGCGCCGCTGAGCCCCGCCAGTTCCTCACCCGTCGGCTCGGTGACCGCCTGCGCGCCGGGCAGCAGGTTCAGATGGACGCCGATCACCCGGCCGGGACGGACGCGGCCCAGCTCGCGGGAGATCACCGCGCCCCAGTCGCCGCCCTGCGCCCCGAACCGCTCGTAGCCGAGCCGGCGCATCAGCTCCGCCCACGCGTCGGCGACCCGGCCCGCCTCCCAGCCGGTGTCCGTGGTCGGCCCGGACAGCGGGAAGCCGGGGATGCTGGGCAGCACGACGTGGAACGCGTCGGCCGGGTCCCCGCCGTGCGCGGCCGGGTCGGTCAACGGCCCCACCACGTCCAGGAACTCCACGATCGAGCCCGGCCAGCCGTGCGTGACGACCAGCGGGGTGGCGTCCGGCTCGGGCGAGCGGACGTGCGCGAAGTGGACGTTCGCCCCGTCGATCGTGGTGGTGAACTGCGGCCACGTGTTGAGCCGCGCCTCGGCCGCACGCCAGTCGTACGTGTGCCGCCAGTACCCGACGAGCTCGCGCAGGTAGTCACCGGGCACGCCGTACGCCCAGCCGACGTCCGGCAGCTCGTCGGGCCACCGGGTGCGGTCCAGGCGGTCGTGCAGGTCGTCGAGGTCGCGCTGCGGGACGTCCAGGCGGAAGGGCCGGATGCCGTCGGCGGGCGGGGGCGGCGTCATGGAGGCGATGCTAGGGGGAGTCCCGCCGGCCATGCCGGGGTCGCGACACCCCCCGGGCGCGGACCGCGGCGGCGGGCGCACGGATCCACGACGCGACCGATGAGTTTCCGGTGTCCCGCCGGTCCCTGTCCCACGACCGCGTTCCCCGCCTCAGGAGGTACTCATGGCCATCGATGGATTCACCACGTGTCTCTGGTTCGACGACCAGGCCGAGGAAGCCGCACACCACTACGTGTCGATCTTCAAGAACTCCGGCGTCGGGCGCGTCGCGCGCTACGGCGAAGGCGCCCCGCAGCCCGCCGGCTCGGTGATGACCGTGGAGTTCACGGCCAACGGCCAGAGGTTCGTCGCGCTCAACGGCGGACCGCAGTTCACGTTCACCGAGGCGATCTCCTTCCAGGTCTTCTGCGCGGACCAGGAGGAGGTCGACCACTACTGGACCCGGCTCACCGAGGGCGGCGGCGAGCCCGGCCCCTGCGGCTGGCTGAAGGACAAGTACGGCGTGTCCTGGCAGGTCATTCCGGACGGGCTGATCGAGCTGATCAGCGACCCGGACCCGGGCAAGGCGCACCGCGCCACCCGGGCGATGACGGCGATGGGCAAGCTGGACATCGCCGCCGTGCGCGCGGCGCACGCAGGCGAGTGACCCGTGGGGCGCCCCGCGCGCCTCGGCCGGCCGCCGGCCGGCTCCACCGGCAAGGCAGCCGAGCCGGCCGAACGCCGGGGCACCGGGACCGGGCCGCCGCACCGACCACCCGCGTGATCTCCCGCGCCATCGGCACGGGAGCGCTCGCCGGTGCCCTCCGGGCAGTCGCAGAGCGCGGTGCCGGAGTAGGGCGCGCCGGTGTACGCCGCCCGCAGTTCCCGGCGGACTCCTGACCGATGACCTGCTGGTTCTCCGTCGCCGGCGAGTCGCCGGGGTACAGCACCGTGGGCGCCCGCGCGGGGCGCCCTGCCGGGTGGCGTCCGGCGTCCCGGGGCATGGCGGGCCTGGACACGGCCCGGGCGCCGCGAGGCGCGGGCGGCGGTCCGGTGCCCGGCCCGGACGCGGGATCCCCGCAGCCGCCGAGCAGCACCGCCCCGGCCGGCAGCAACCCGGCCACCCACCGCCCGCCCGTACGGCATCTCCCGCCCCGCCCGCCGACCGGGCCGCCCAGGCAAGCACAGCCCCGGCGGCGGACGGGAGACCCGCACCGGACACGACGGCCGCGACCGCACGCGTGTCCGGTTTCGTCTTCCGGCGTTGGCGTGCCCGTCATACGGTGTCTCTACGGTGCCCGCCATGAGAAGACTTTCGATCTTGCTCGGCGCCGTCGTCCTGACCGCGGCGCTGGCCTCTCCCGCGGCGGCCGGGAACGGCTCAGCGGACGGCGGCTTCGGGCGGGCGACGCTCACCGGGTTCGCCTCCCTGCCGGCCGAGACGTTCGTGCCGGACAGCGAGCCGTCCGGTGCGCTGATCGGGGCCGGTCCGTTCAACGGCATCGCCGCGCCCTTCGCGGACCAGCCGGTCCAGGGCTTCAGCGGCATCGTCAACCGGCACGACGGCACCTTCGACGTGCTGTCCGACAACGGTTACGGCAACCAGGCCAACAGCGCCGACTACCTGCTGCGCGTGCACCGGATCGAGCCGGACCCGAAGACCGGCCGGGTCCGGGTGCTGGGCGGGTTCGGTCTGAGCGACCCCTACCGCAAGGTGCCGTTCGCGCTCACCCGCGCCGACCGGGTGCTGACCGGTGCCGACTTCGACGTCGAGTCGATCGTGCGGGTCGCCGACGGCACGTACTGGGCGGGCGACGAGTTCGGCCCGTTCCTGCTGCACTTCGACGCCAGGGGACGGCTCCTCGACGCTCCCGTCGCGCTGGACGGCGTCCGGGCCCCCGAGAACCCCTGTCTGGACGGGGCCCAGCCCACCCTCGGCGGCAGCAAGGGCTTCGAGGGCCTGGTCCGCTCCGTCGACGGCCGCCGCCTCTACCCGCTGCTGGAGGGCACCGTCACCGGTGACACGCCCGGCGACCTGCGGTTCAGCGAGTTCGACCTGAGCCGCCGCGGCTACACGGGCAAGCGGTACGTCTACCGTCTGGAGTCGACCGCGCACGCCATCGGCGACGCGATCGCCGTCGACCGGCACCGCTTCCTCGTCATCGAGCGGGACGGCGGCCAGGGCGACGCGGCGCGGTTCAAGCGGATCTACCTCGCCGACACCCGCGACCGCGACGGCGACGGCGCGATGGACAAGACGCTCGTGGCCGATCTGCTGGACCTCGCCAATCCCCAGGGGCTCGGCGGCTTCGGGGAGACGTTCCGCTTCCCGTTCACCACCATCGAGGACGTCGTCCTGCTCGACGACCGGACGCTGGCCGTGCTGAACGACAACAACTTCCCGTTCTCCTCCGGCCGGACGCCGGGCCGGGCCGACGACAACGAGTTCATCACCATCCGGCTGACGGACCGCCTGCACGCCGACCGGCGCGCGCTGCGCTGACGTACGAGGCACGCCCGGCCGCCGAGCGTGCCCGCCCGAGGACTGCGGCGGCGCGCTCGGCGCGCGAGCGGCCCCGGGGCTGGCTAGCGTGAGGAAGGGGACGATCCCCCTCGACACGGAAGGGCCGCGGCCATGGCTGGGAAACCAGAGGGAACGCCCATTTGGGCCGACGCGATGTTCGGCGACATCGAGGGGGCCAAGACCTTCTACGGCGACGTCCTCGGCTGGACCTTCGGCGAGGCGACGTCGGAGTACGGCGACTACACCCAGGCCTACGCGGGCGGCAGGGCGGTCGCCGCCGTCGTACCGCCGATGCCCGGCCAGGAGGGGCAGCCGCAGTGGTGCCTGTACCTCGCGTCGCCGGACGCGGCCGCCACGGCGGACCGGATCCGCGCGCACGGCGGGCGGCTGCTGGCGGAGCCGATGCAGGTCGGCGACTTCGGCAGCATGTGCCTGGCCAGCGACCCGAGCGGGGTCGTCTTCGGGGTGTGGCAGCCGGGCACGCACGAGGGGTTCGAGGCCCCCATGGACCAGCCGGGAGCCTACTGCTGGGCGGAGGTCTTCACCCGCGAGCCCGAGAAGTCGGACACCTTCTTCTGCGCCGTCTTCCCGTACACGGCCCAGCAGATGGAGGACGACGGGGTCGACTTCCGGATCTACAACCTCGAAGCCGGTCCCGTCCTGGGCCGGATGAAGATGACCGACGAGTTCCCGCCGGACGTGCCGCACTACATCAACGTCTACTTCACCGTCGCCGACTGCGACGCCGCCGCCGCCCGCGCCACCGAGCTGGGCGGCGTGCTGCGGTTCGGGCCGATGGACAGTCCCTTCGGGCGGTTCGCCGCGATCAGCGATCCGCAGGGCGCGAACTTCTCGGTGATCGACACCACGACCACCGTGGGCGAGATGCCCGGCCTCAGCGACGTGTCCTGACCGGCTCCGCGCTCGGGGGCCCGGCCCATGCCATGGCATGGGCCATGGCATGATCGGACCATGCGTGAACGAGTGGTGGCCGCGTGCGACGGGGCGTCGAAGGGGAACCCCGGACCGGCGGGCTGGGCCTGGGTCGTCGCCGACGAGGGCGAGACCCCCGCCCGGTGGGAGGCCGGCCCGCTGGGCCGTACCACCAACAACGTCGCCGAACTCACCGCGCTGGAGCGGTTGCTGACCGCGACCGACCCGGGTGTGCCGCTGGAGATCCGGATGGACTCGCAGTACGCCATGAAGGCCGTCACCACCTGGCTGCCCGGGTGGAAGCGCAACGGCTGGAAGACCTCCGCCGGCAAGCCGGTCGCCAACCAGGACCTGGTCGTGCGCATCGACGAACTGCTCGACGGCCGCGCGGTGGAGTTCCGCTACGTGCCCGCCCACCAGGTCGACGGCGACCCGCTGAACGACTTCGCCGACCGCGCCGCCAGCCAGGCCGCCTCCGCGCAGCAGTCCGCGGGCAGCGGCCTCGGTTCGCCGGAGCCGCCGCCCGCGCCGGACGCCCCGCCGACCGCCCCGCGCCGCAGGTCGGCCACGGCCGGACCGGCCCGCAAGGGCGGCGGTTCCGCCCGTACGATCAAAGCGAAGTTCCCCGGCCGCTGCGCGTGCGGCCGCTCCTACGCGGCCGGCGAGCCGATCGCCAAGAACGCCCAGGGCTGGGGCCACCCGGAGTGCCGCACGGCCAACTCCGCGTAGTGCCCGGGGCACCGCGATGCGCGGCCCCCGAGCGGGAGCCGCGCACCGTGTGGTGATCGCTGCGACTGTCAGTGGTGGCCGTTGCCGTGGCCATTGCCGTGGCCGTTGCCACCCCGGCCGTCGTGGCCGTTGCCGTGGCCGTTGCCACCCCGGCCGTCGTGATCGTTGTCGTGGCCGTTGTCGTGGCCCTTGCCGCCCCAGCCGTCGTGGTCGTCGTGATCGCGATCGTGGTACCCGCGGTAGTCGCCGTGGTCCTTGCCGTCGCAGTCGTCCCACCAGCGGTTGTCGTGGCAGTCCTTGCTGTAGTGCTTGTCGTGGCCGGTCTGGGCACCGGCCGAAGCCGTGCCCGCTGTGCCGATCGCTGCGCCGCCCGCCATCAGAACGGTGGTGGCAGACGCCGCGATGAGACGCCTCGCGCGAAGTGATCGCATGGCTGTACCTTTCCTTCCATCGTCTCGCGCAGCTTCCACGCACGAGATGGATGGCCGCGGCCGCAACTGGTGAAGCGTGCGGCACGGTCATGGGCGTCGCCGCATAAAGGTGGGAAGCACCTCTCGGCCGCCGGCGCCGCTGGATCCCGCGCTGTGTCACGCGGGCGGCGCTACGGTCGCGGTCCTCGCTGTGCAGGAACCTGCCGGCCGGGGTGTGCCCCGGTTCGCGGCTTTCATCACTAGACGTTAGTCCGGCAGGCCTGACGCGGCATCTCGAAACGGGCCTATTCCGGAAATCGTTGAAATCGGATGCATAGCCGTACAAACACCTGTATTCAGCTGCGCAAGGCCGCCTGACGGTGGGTCGGGCACGCCCGGCGGCAGGACGGTACGACGGGTGGCGCGACATGCCGCTGCCGCCCCGGAACGGGTCCTGGGGCGGCAGCGGGCGGGGGAGGGGGGCCGGCGGGCGGTGCCTCAGCGGGCGGTGCCGAAGTCCTGCGTCCAGTAGTTGCCGGGCTGCGCGAGACCGACACCTATCTCCTGGAAGGCGCAGTTCAGGATGTTGCGCTTGTGGCCGGCGCTGGACATCCAGCCCGCCATGACCTGCTCGGGGGTGCTGTACCCGTGGGCGACGTTCTCGCCGTACGTGCTCCAGACGTACCCGGCTTCCGTGATCCGCCGGCCGGGGTCCGAACCGTCGGAGCCCGTGTGCGACATGGTGCGGTGGCTCGCCATGTCGGCGCTGTGCGCCTGCGCGGCCTGGGTGAGCTTGGCGTTCAGCTGCACGGGCGAGCAACCGGCCTTGCCGCGCTCGCTGTTCACCAGCGCCACCACCCGGTTCACGGCGCTGGAGTCCGGGGCCGCCGGGCCGGAGGTGCCCGGTGCCGTGGTGGCGGGGGCGCTCGGTGCCGTGGTGGCCGGCGTGCCCGGGGTCGTGGCGGTGGGCGCGCCGCTCCCGGCGCCCGCCGCCGGGCCCGGCACGGTGACGTGGCGCGCGTCGGAGGCGTGCGTCCAGTGCTGCCACTGGCGGTGGGGCGCGCCCGCCCCGGCGGTCTGGGTGCCCTCGTCGTTCAGGCAGGCCATGGCGGCGGACGGTACGGCCAGCGCGCTGAGGGTGACGGCGGCGACGGCTATGTGCCGATGACGCGTCTTCCTGCGGTGCTTCCTCATGGGACCTCGCTCGGTCGTCGCGGGTCGCCCCCGGTGGCCGACGCGGCCTGAATGCCGCGCCTGACCTGCGGTGACGTCTTCTGAGGTCGTCATTGTTAAAAGGGGCGTGAGCAGGCGGCAACGGGCACCACTCCTACCCGTCCTCGTAGACGCCGAAGGCCCTTGAACCGGGCGCGTGGGTGTGCACGCCCGGCTTCCGGCGACCGCCGCGGCGCCTGACGCCCCCTCAACGCGGTGCGCATGCCGGGCGGGTGGAACGCGGCGGCCGCGCCGGACGCACGGCGTCGGACCGGGCGCGCTGTTTGTCTGGTTCCGGGCGGCAAGTCCGGCTATATCGACCCGGGGCGATGTACTACCGAGCCACGTTGATGCCCGCCGGGAGTGTGAGGGATGTCACTGAGGAGGCCTGCAACCTTCTTTGATGCGTTCCGGCGACGGTGTAGTCCGCACGGATGGAGTGGGTGCGTATATAAACGGATTTACCGGGATCTTGCTGGCATAGTGCAGCCCATGGAGATCAGCCCCACCGGCAGCCGAGCCGTCCCGCGGGCGCCGCGGTGACGGCGACGAGCACCCGCCCCCCGGGCGCGGCCCGACCCCGGCGCCCCCGTGGCGCCCTGGCCGCCGCCCTCCTGTGCGCCGCCGGGCTCCTGTGCGCCGCCCTTCTCGCGGGCCCGCTCCCCTTCGGGGACCAGCGCCCCGCCGCGCAGCGCGGCACGCCCGCCGCCGGCCCGTCGGGCGCCGCGTCCGGCCCGGTCCCGTCACCGGGCGCGCCGGGCGTCGGCGACCCGCTCCTGCCGCTCGACGGCAACGGCGGCTACACCGTCCGCCGTTACACGCTCGCCTTCGACTGGCGCGCGCCCCGGACGCCCTTCCCCGCCGGCGCCACCATCGACGCCACCGCCACCCAGGCCCTGTCCCGCTTCCACCTCGACTTCGCGGGCAACACCCTGCGGCAGGTCACCGTCGACGGGGAACGGGCGAAGGCCGTCCGCGACGGCGACGAACTCGTGGTCACCCCCGCGCGGCCGATCCGCGAGGGCGGCGCGTTCACGGTGCACGTCGACTACACCGCCGACCCCACCCAGCAACGGGAGCGCGACGACGCGATCCGGGTGTACGGCTGGGGGCCGACGCCCGACGGCACCGTGGTGTGCGCCCAGCCCAACGGCGCCAAGATGATCTTCCCGGTGAACGACCACCCCAGCCTGCGGGCGCCGGTCACCTTCCGCATCACCACCCCGCCGGGCCTGACGGCGGTGGCCAACGGCCGGCTCGTCGAGCGTGCCGGGCGTCCCGGCGGCCGGATCCGGTGGACGTACGACTCCGAGCACCCGGTCGCGGCCCAGCTCGTCCAGCTGGCCATCGGCAGATTCACGTTCGCCGACAGCACCGGTCCCCGCGGACTGCCCGTGCGCGACGTGGTCCCGGACGGCCTGGTCGGCGACACCGAGGACCACCGGTCGCGCACCGCCGGGCACCTGGCCTGGCTGGAGCGGCGGCTCGGCCCGTACCCGTTCCGCCGCTACGGCGTGCTGGTCGGGGACACCGACCTGCCGGTCGCGCTGGAGACGCAGTCGCTGTCCGTGGTGCCGCGGGCCGTCCTGCTGGGCGACCGGGTGCGGGCCGAACGCGACCTCGTGCACGAGCTGGTGCACCAGTGGACCGGCAACAGCGTCGCCATCCGGCGCTGGTCCGACCTGTGGCTGAGCGAGGGGCACGCCCGGTTCTACGAGCGTCTCTACTCCGACGCGCACGGCGGCCCCGGCCTGGAGGACGCCATGCGGGCCGCCTACGAGCAGCACGACCAGTGGCGGCGCGACGCCGGGGCGCCCGCCGAGCCGGCCGAGCCGACCCTGTTCACGGTGATGCGGTACGACGGCTCGGCGCTGGTGCTCTACGCCCTGCGGGAGAAGGTCGGCGAGGAGGTGTTCGAAAAGATCGAACGGGCCTGGGTGACGACGTACCGGGGCCGGGTGGCCGGTACCCGGGACTTCGTCCGGCTCGCGTCCCGGGTGGCGGGCGAGGACCTCGCGCCGTTCCTGGACGCGTGGCTGTACGGGGAGCGGACGCCGCCCATGCCCGGGCATCCGGACTGGCAGGTGGACCCGGTGCTGTCCTGACGCCGCGCCCGCGACCGGCACCGGTCGTGCCGCGCCGGACGTGTCCCAACGGTCGTGCCGCGCCGGACGTGTCCCGGACGCGCCGCACCGGTCCGTACCGCCCGGTGCGCGCCCCGCGGCCGGTTGCCGCCGGGGCCTGAGGCCCTGCCGCTGACCGGGTGGCCTGTGGCGGGCGGCTGGTCCAGCCCGGTGACGCTTGGCGCGACGTGGCGCTGCGGGCACGGAAGCGTACGAGGGGTGACGTGGAGAGCAACTCCGCCAGTCCTGGTCGCGCCGAGCACCGCTGGAGGCCCTTGCTATGACCGAACCCGCCGCCGCCCGTGTCCCCGCCGCCGTACGCCGGCGCCGCCGCCGGGTCGTCTGCGTGACAGCGTCGCTGGCCCTCCAGGTCCCGCTGCTGGTCACCCTGCTGAGCGTGCCGTCCGCCGACACGGGCCCGGCGGCCGGGAGCGCCGCGGCGGACGAACGGCGCCTGCAGGACGTCTTCACCGCGGCCGCGGCCGAGTACGGCGTGCCGCGCAGCGTGCTGATGGGCGTCGCCTACCAGCAGTCCCGGTGGGACTCCCACCGGGGCGCGCCGAGCGTGGCCGGCGGCTACGGGCCGATGCACCTGGTGGACGCGCCCCACATCCAGGGCGCGCTGCCCGGCGCGGGCGTCCGGCGGCTCGCGGGTCCCCAGTCCTCCCCGCGCCCGCCCGACCCCCGGCGCAGCCGCACCGCGCAGCCGGCCGACCTGCAGCGCGCCGCCCGCCTCATCGGGGCCCCGGTGGAGCAGTTGCGCACCGACCCCGCCGCCAACGTGCGCGGCGGCGCGGCGCTGCTGGCGGCCACGCAGCGCGAGCTGGGCAAGCCGCTCAGCGCCGACCCGGCGGACTGGTGGGAAGCGGTGGCCCGGTTCCCCGGCACGGGTGACGGCGTGTCGGCGAACACGTTCGCGCACGACGTCTTCTCCGTGATCCGGCGCGGTGCCCGCCGCACCACGGACACGGGCCAGCGCCTCACCCTCCCCGCCAGCCCCGGGGTGCGGGCCCGTCCGCACGACCCCGGGCGGCCGAAGGACGTCGAGTGCCCGCCGGAGCTGTCCTGCTCCTGGGTCAGGGCCCCGCACGTGGAGATCGGCGACGGCGCGTACGGCAACTACGACGAGGCGGAACGTCCCCGGGACCAGAAGATCGAGTACATCGTCATCCACGACACCGAGGGACCCCTGCCGGCGATGCTCAAGACGGTCCAGGACCCCTACGAGGTGTCGTGGCACTACTCGGTCCGCTCCCGCGACGGCCACGTCGTCCAGCACGTCAGGACCGAGGACGCGGCCCGGCACTCCGGCAGCCAGTACGTCAACGCCCGCTCGATCGGCATCGAGCACGAGGGGATCCTCGCCCAGCCCGACACCTGGTACACCGAGCAGATGTACCAGGCCTCGGCCCGCCTGGTCCGCTACCTGGCCAGGAAGTACGACATCCCGCTGGACCGGCAGCACATCTTCGGCCACGACAACGTGCCGTCCCCCATGGGGGTCACCATCCCCCACATGCACGACGACCCCGGCCCCTTCTGGGACTGGCAGCACTACTTCGAGCTGCTCGGCGCGCCGCTGCGCGGCACCGCCGGGGCGGACGGCGCCATGGTGCTGATGCTGCCCGACTACACCACCCACAGGCCGCTGTTCACCGGATGCGCGACGAGCGGGGTCCCGTGCGCGCCGCACGGCTCCAGCGCCGTCCGGCTGCACACCGAGCCGCGCGACGACGCCCCGCTGGTCCAGGACCCCGGCCGCCGCCCGGACGGCGAACCCTCCACCGAGGACGTCAACGACCTGGGATCGCGGGTCTCGGCCGGCCAGGCCTTCGCCGTCGCCGGACGCCGCGGCGACTGGACGGCGATCTGGTACCAGGGCGGCCGGGCGTGGTTCAAGAACCCCCGGACGCGCCCGACGGCCGTCGCCACGACCGGCCGGATGGTGACCCCGAAGGACGGCCTCGACGAGATCCCGGTGTACGGGCGTGCCCTCCCGGAGCCGGAGGCCTACCCCGACGACGTACCGGTGCAGGACGAGTCGCCGCTGCCGTACGGCCTGCTCGCGGGCCAGCGCTATGTGACACAGGACCGCGTCACCGGTTCCCATGTCGACAAGTCGGGCTCCTCCGGCACCTTCCGGGTGGTGCAGGGCGACGAGGAGTTCTACGAGATCCAGTTCGGCCACCGGCTCGCGTACGTCCGCGCCGGCGACGTGGAGGTGGTGGAGGCGCCCGCCACCGCGGGAGCGCCGTCGGGGGCGCGCAGGTGACCCGCGCCCGCTCCGGCGCCCCGGTCGCCGGGGCGCCGGGCGTGCTGTCCGGACGGGTTGGTGACGCGGCCGGCTGGTGGGTGGCCGTGCACGTGCCCGGCCGCGTCCGCCGGGACGGCCGGGAGGCGGGGGCGGCGCCGGCCGCCGCGGGCGGAGGCGACGACGCAGGCGGTGCCGACGGCCGCGGTGGTGAGGGGACCGCGACGGGTGAGTTCCGGCATGCGGACCTTCGGGGGTTCGGTGGACGCTGTCGGCGCGCCGTTCGATCGACGGCCCCGCAGGCCTGTCGGGCCGCCCGGGAGCGGGGAGAACCGGCGCGATCGCGGAGGTGATCACAACGGTATCCGGACTGCTACCCTGCGTCGCATTATGGTCGCTCTGTGTGGTTACCGGGAGGGTGCGTGAAGGTCGTCTGCGTCGGTGGCGGGCCCGCCGGCCTGTATCTCGCGATCCTGCTCAAGCGGCAGGACCCGGCCCATGACGTCACCGTCCACGAACGCGACGCCGAGGGTTCGACCTACGGCTGGGGCGTGACGTACTGGCGCGGACTGCTCGACCGGCTCCACGAGCACGACCCCGAGTCCGCCCGCGCCCTCGACGCGCACTCCGTGCGCTGGGACGAGGGCGTCGCCCACGTCCGGGACCTGACCACGCGTCACCGCGGCGACCAGGGCCACGGCATCGGGCGCCACCGGCTCCTGGAGATCCTCACCGACCGGGCCCGCGCCCTCGGCGTCCACGTGGCCCACGAGCACGAGGTCGGCCCCGACCGGCTGCCCGCCGCCGACCTGGTCGTGGCCGCCGACGGCGTGGGCAGCGTCCTGCGCGCCCGGCACGCCGGCCACTTCGGCACGGAGGTCACGACCGGCCGCAACCGCTACATCTGGCTCGGCACCACCAAGGTCTTCGACGCCTTCACCTTCGCCTTCGTCGAGACCGGGCACGGCTGGATCTGGTGCTACGGCTACCCGTTCGACGGCGGGCGCAGCACCTGCGTCGTCGAGTGCGCCCCGGAGACCCTCACCGGCCTGGGCCTGGACCGCGCGGACGAGGCCGAGGCGCTCACCCTGCTGGAGCAGCTCTTCGCCACCGTCCTGGACGGCCACCGGCTGATCGGCGGCGCCTCGGCCCGGGGCGGCGCCCAGTGGCTGACCTTCCGCACCCTCACCAACCGCACCTGGTACCGCGGCAACCTCGTCCTGGTCGGCGACGCCGCCCACACCACGCACTACTCGATCGGCGCCGGCACCACCCTCGCCCTGGAGGACGCCATCGTCCTGGCCGCCGCCCTGCGCGAGCACGCAGCCCTCCCGCAGGCCCTCGCCCGCTACGAACGAGAGCGCATGTCGGCCCTGCTGCCCGCGCAGAGCGCCGCCCGCCACAGCGCCCAGTGGTACGAGGACCTGCCGCGCTACATCCACCTGCCGCCCGAGCGCATGTTCGCCCTGCTGGGCCAGCGGCACTCGCCCCTGCTGCCGTACGTCCCGCCGCAGCTGTACTACCGGCTCGACCGCGCGGCCGGGCAACTGGAGACCCTGCGCCGGTTCAAGCGCTGGCTGGGCCCCAAGCTCGCCCGCGCGGCCCACGGCCGCACCCCGTAGGGGGTGTCTCAGCCCAGCAGCCGCCGCAGGAACGCGTTGCTGACACGCGGTGCGGGTCGAGCCGGTCCAGGACACCGGCCGCCCGCCCCCACCCGCCGTCCCCGAAGGAGGCGGGCACCGCCGTGCCGATCACGTCCGCGTCCTGCCACGCCTCCGTCTCGGTGTACGCCCAGCCCTTGGACCACTCGACCCGGGCGAGCGCGTGCCCGCCCTCGGACCGGCCGTCGTACCGGCCGAACAGGAACTGCTCCAGCTCGCGCAGGAACGCCGCCGCGTACGGCGTCCCCGGCAGCGTCGGCACGTCCAGCCACACCGCCACGTCCCACTCGGGGCGGCCTCCACCGGCCGCACCGCCGACAGCGACGGGGCCCGCGCCCCGGCCAGTCCGGCGTCGGCGGGGTCGTCCAGGCCGGTCACCCGGATCTCCACGGAACCGTTGACCGGGAACCGGCCCCGCGCGGCGTGCGCCGTCAGCAACTCCCGGTAGAAGGCGGTGAACTCGTGGACGACCCGCTGGACCCGCCCCGCGAGGTGAGCACCGCGTACCCGTTGGCGTGCACCCGGAGGGTGGCCGGCCTCAGGTACAGCAGGGTGTTCTTCGACGGCCCCCAGATGTCGCCGGACGCCGTGGTCACCAGCCCGAGCGCGGCCACGTCGTACTGCAGGGCGCCCAGCACCGGCGCCAGCGACCAGGCGCGCCCTCCGCCACGATCCGCCCGACGAGGTCCGCGACCGGTTCCGGAACACTGTCCGAGAAGGGGTAGTTGTACGGCGACGACACCCGCCGTGAGGTCAGCGGCCGCGTCGGTGACACGCTCCACACCTTCAGCCACGGACGCTCGGTGAAGGCGAACCAGATGGTCTCCACCCGTCCCGACGCGTCGAGGAAGCTCTCGAACGTCCGCCCCCCGGAGCCGGGCGCCGCGAACAACTCGCCCGCCGGGATGTCGACGCGGCTGACGCACCGCAGGGTGGTGCCGGCACCCACCCGCAGGACGGCCTCGGTCACCAGCGCCCGCCCGAGATGCGTGAGCAGCGCCGCGCAGTCGGCCTCGTCACGCCGGAAGGTGCGCAGCACGTAGGCGTCGCTGCCCTCGTCCCAGACCACCGCGGTGAGCGACAGCACCAGATTGCTCAGCGACCCGTACGTGTGCCCCGGCAGCCGCTGCTCGCCCCGCGCCGGGACGGCCGCGCCGTGCCCGTCGACGGCCAGGGCGCCGCCCAGCGTGAGGTTGCCGGGGGCGGGCACGGCCGTGAGACCGAGCCCGTGGTCCTCCAGATACGTCAGCAGCGCCTCCGTCGTGACCCCGGCGCCGGCGCGCACGGCCGAGGCACCGTCGAGGGCGAGGCCGGTGAGGTGCCGGGCGGTGTCGACCAGGAGGACGGGCGGGTCGGGAGGCGTCCCCTCGGGGACGGTCAGCGGGGACCAGCCGTGCGCGGCGCCCCGGGCGCGGACCCGCCGGCCCTGCCGCCGGGCCCAGTTGACGACGTCGACCGCCTGCCGCGGGCCGGCCGGCGCGCAGGCCCACAGGCCGGTGGCGGTGATCTCGCCGGACCAGTTCCGGTACCCCGTCCGGTACAGGTCGACGTCGGCGGGGAAGCCGGGCAACTCCGCCGCGGCGGCCGCCGGACCGGCCGCCGGCACGGCGGGGGCGGCGGACAGCGCGGCGGCGGTGCGCAGGAAGCCGCGGCGGGTCCAGGGGGCGGGTTCTTCGGCCGGGCCATCGGTCACGTGTTCACGCTGGGACGATGCGGCCGCGTGTCGTTCACCTGCCGCGTTCGATCACTCGTGTGAGTGACGGAACGTCCGGAGGGGGCCACGGTGGCCGCTGCCGCCCACGCCGGTGACAGGTGACAGACTGACGTCATGGAACAGCGTGGATTCGGCAGGTCGGGTCAGCATGCGTCGGTCGTCGGGCTCGGCACCTGGCAACTGGGCGCCGACTGGGGGGACGTCGACGACAAGGAGGCCCTGGCGGTCCTGGAGGCGGCGGCCGAGTCGGGGGTGACCTTCTTCGACACCGCCGACGTGTACGGCGACGGGCGCAGCGAGCAGACCATCGCCGCGTTCCTCGGCGGCCGGCCGGACCTGCACGTCCTGGTCGCGACCAAGATGGGCCGCCGGGTCGAGCAGATCCCCGCCAACTACGTCCTGGACAACTTCCGCGTCTGGAACGACCGGTCCCGGCGCAACCTCGGCGTCGACCGCATCGACCTGGTGCAGCTGCACTGCCCGCCCACGCCCGTCTACTCCTCGGACGAGGTCTTCGACGCCCTCGACACCCTGGTCGAGGAGGAGCGCGTCGCGGCGTACGGGGTGAGCGTGGAGACCTGCGCCGAGGCGCTCACCGCGATCGCCCGGCCGAACGTGGCGAGCGTGCAGATCATCCTCAACCCGTTCCGGATGAAGCCGCTGCGCGAGGTGCTGCCCGCCGCCCGGGAGGCCGGCGTCGGCATCATCGCCCGGGTGCCGCTGGCCTCGGGCCTGCTGTCCGGCAAGTACACCAAGGACACCCTCTTCCCGGAGAACGACCACCGCACCTACAACCGGCACGGCGAGGCGTTCGACCAGGGCGAGACCTTCTCCGGTGTGGACTACGCCACCGGAGTCGAGGCCGCCGCCGAGTTCTCCGCCCTCGCCCCCGAGGGGTACACCCCGGCCCAGCTCGCCCTGCGCTGGATCGTCCAGCAGCCCGGTGTCACCACCGTGATCCCCGGCGCCCGCTCCGCGGCGCAGGCCCGCGCCAACGCGGCCGCCGCCGCGCTGCCCGCCCTGCCCGAGGCCACGCTCACCGCGATCGAGGAGCTCTACCGCGGCCGAATCGAGCACCAGGTCGAAACTCGCTGGTAGCGGTGCGCTTCACGGGGCACCCGGTGAGAACGGACTTTTGGCCATTCTCACCGGGAGGAACCGTGTCGACCGCGGAAAGCAGTGTGCACCGGCCCAGGGGGCGCAACGAGACCGAGGAGGAGAGAGCCGACCGCATGTGGGTCGAGCTCATCCAGGAGGTCCGTGTCGCGCAGATGGGCGTCCAGATCCTGTTCGGCTTCCTGCTGACCGTCGTCTTCACCCCGACCTTCACGGACCTGTCGGACACGGACCGGCGGATCTACATCGTGACCGTGGTCCTCGGGGCGGCGGCGACCGGCGCGCTGATAGGGCCGGTGTCCCTGCACCGCCTCGTCTCCGGCCGCCGGGTGAAACCGCAGGCGGTGACGTGGGCCTCCCGGCTGACCGTGGTGGGCCTGATCCTGCTGCTCGCCACCATGGTCTGCTCCCTGCTGCTGATCCTGCGGGTGGCGACCCACGACCCGTACGTGCCGTGGCTGGTCACGGGAATCGTCGTGTGGTACGTGCTGTGCTGGTTCGTGCTGCCGATCTGGACCCGGCGCCGCTACACGAGTCACTGACGCGCCGGAGCCGCTACACGGGTCACTGACGCGCCGGCGCGCGCAGGTGCCGGTCGTGGAGCCGGCTGAGCAGGAGGAGCGAGGCGGTGGCGCCGACGAGGGCGCAGAACATGTCCCACTGCGTGTCCCACACATCGCCCTGTGTGGCCAGGAAGGCGTCCGCCGCCTCCCCTCCGATCACGGCAGCCGCCCACTCCAGCATCTCGAAGACCGCGCTGAAGGCGAGGCAGGCGCACACGGTCAGCGGCGCCAGCCAGCGGCTCCCGCGCAGCGGCGAGGTGCGCACGAGCAACTCCCGTACCAGGATCGCGGGTACGAAACCCTGCATCAGGTGGCCGAAGCGGTCGTAGGGGTTGCGCTCCAGGCCGAGGGTGTCGCGCACCCAGTCGCCGAGCGGCACCTGCGCGTACGTGTAGTGGCCGCCCACCACCAGGACCAGCGCGTGCGCGGCGAGGAGGCAGCACAGCAGGCCGGTCATCGGGAACCGGCGCCAGGTCAGGAAGAGCAGCGGCAGCCCGGCGATCACCCACACCGTCTCCAGGAACCAGGTCGCCCGGTCGTGCGGCTCCCACGCGGAGACCGCCAGCG
The DNA here is from genome assembly GCF_042430725.1 of Streptomyces cinereospinus. Taxonomy (NCBI): domain Bacteria; kingdom Bacillati; phylum Actinomycetota; class Actinomycetes; order Kitasatosporales; family Streptomycetaceae; genus Streptomyces; species Streptomyces cinereospinus. The sequence continues at coordinate 85,031 of NZ_JBHMCY010000024.1, forward strand.
CGGCGACCACGGACCCGGCGAGCAGCAGGGGCAGACGCCGGCCCCGACGGGCGCCGGACTGCGGCGGGAGCGGTCGTGGAGCGGGGCTGACAGCGGACATGGGCGCTCTCCTCTTCGTGGCAGCCCCCATCGTGGCGTCGCCGTCCGACCGCGGCATGAGTACGGCTACTCAACTCGCACCCGGGCGCCGGGACGCGGACCGATGTGCGCTGCCCGGCACGGTGATCGGGCACCGGGTCGGCCGCTCGGCACCCGGCAGCGCGGTCAGCCCTCGGCGATGACCTCGGCCAGGAAGTCGTCGACCTGGATCCGCTCGCTCCCGGGCGCGACGACCTCATGGGTCTGGCGCAGGAACGCCTCGACGGCCGGGGCCCAGGCGAACACCACCGCGTGGTGGCGTTCGCCGTCGGACCGGGCGTCGCCGAGGAACTCCATGCGCAGTTCCTCCCACACCCCCGTCGACTCCGGGCGGAACCGCACGTCGCCCATGCCGACGGGTCGCCGCAGGCCGTCCAGCACCATCTCGCGGTCCAGCCGCCACTGGGCCAGGACATGTCCGTCGTGACTGAACACCGCCGTCACGGCGAACGGGTCGTCGGCGTCGTAGCTGAGGTGGGCGAGCACCGGGAACCGGTCCGTGGCGCCCGCCTGGAGCTGCATGACCAACGTCTTGTGCACTTGGGGGTTCACGAGGGGGCCTCCGAGGAGAACGGTCGTAGAGACCTCTAGTACCCCCGTCTCGCGCGTGATGCTCAGTCGTGCGGGTGTTTATCCGGTGCCGTGTGCGGGGCCGGTCAGCCGAGGGCGTCACGCAGCGCCGGCAGCAGGGTCTTCGCCGACCAGTCCAGGTACTCCGGCTGCGAGTCCCCGCCGATCTGCACCAGGGCGATCTCCGTGAACCCGGCCTCGGCGTACGGACGGACGGCCGCCACGAAGTCCTCCGGGTCGTCGCCGCACGGGATCGACCCGGCGACGTCGTCGGGGGAGACGAACCGGGTGGCCGACTCGAACGCGTCCGGGTGCGGCAGCTCGGAGTTGACCTTCCAGCCACTGCCGAACCAGCGGAACTGCGCGTGCGCCCGCTGCACCGCCGCGTCCCGGTCGGTGTCGTAGCAGACCGGCAGCTGGCCCACGCGCGGCTTGCCCGTGCCGCCGTGCCGGTCGAAGGCCTCCAGCAGGCCCGCCTCGGGTTCGGTGGCGATGACGAGGTCGGCCAGCCGGCCCGCCAGCGCGCAGGAGCGCTCGCCGGACACGGCGACTCCGAGCTGCGGCGGCTCGTCGGGCAGGTCCCACAGCCGGGCCGACTCCACGTCGAAGTGCGTGCCGCGATGGTTGACATGACCGCCCGCGAAGAGCGCCCGGATGATCTCGACCGCTTCCTCCAGCATCTCGTGGCGCACGTCGACGGACGGCCAGCCGCCGCCCACCACGTGCTCGTTGAGGTTCTCGCCCGATCCCAGACCCAGCCGGAAGCGGCCCTGCGACAGCAACTGCATGGTCGCCGCCTTCTGCGCCACCACCGCCGGGTGGTAGCGGAAGGTCGGGCAGGTCACGTAGGTCATCAGCGGGATGCGTCGCGTCGCCTGGGCCGCCGCGCCCAGCACGCTCCAGGCGTACGGCGAGTGACCCTGCGAGCGCAGCCACGGGAAGTAGTGGTCCGAGGTCACCGAGAAGTCGAACCCCGCCTCCTCGGCCCGCACGACGTGGTCCACCAGGTCACGGGGGCCCGCCTGCTCGGTCATCATCGTGTATCCGATTTGCACCATAGAGCGCGAGTTTCCGCGTGCGGCGAGCGGAAACGGCACAGAAACGGTCGGGAAGGGGCCGGTGGGGTGGGCGTCATCGGTCGCCGCCCGGCCGGAAGGCGCGCAGGAAGGCGTCCCGGGCCCGGCGGTTCCCGGCCACGTCCCAGTCCCCGGCCCGGCCCTGGTCGTCCAGCGCAGGGGGGCGGCCACCGCGACCGTGACCACGGTCAGGTTCCTCCCGGCGAGCAGGACCCGGCTGCCGCCCGCCGGGATGGCGGCGTGCAGGTCGGTGGTGTACGTGCGGCGCAACCGGGGGCCGGCGCGGGTGCCCGTGGTCGTCCTCGCCGAACGCCTGGCCCTCACCTGTCCCAGAGGTACGCGGTGCGCCGCGGAGTGTGGTCACCGCGCGGGGCATGCGTCGGCCCCGCGCCGCACTTCTGGCGTTCCGTCAGTCGCGAGGGCTTTCCCGGCGTGCTCAGTGCTGCTGGGCCTTGTGCTGCGTCACCTCGCTCGGCCGGACGACCACGTGCCCCTCACCCTGGAGCACGAGCTGGACGGCCTCCCCTGACCCGCCGCGCAGCATCGAGCCGATGGACTGCGAGCGGTGCAGGGACGTCTGCAGGCCGGCGGTCCAGCCGACGACCGCGTCCGTGTCGACGTACACCGGGTACTGCGCGGAGACGGGGATGACGAGCGGGTTGCCGTCGCACACCAGGCCGAGTCTGCCCTGCCCGCTGAACACGCTGTTGAACAGCCCGCCGCCGGTGACGCCGGCCCCCTTCACGGTGGCGATCCGGTACGACAGCGAGGCGTCGAAGCAGAGGACGTTGCGGCCGTTGACGGTGAACTCGTCGCCGGGCTCGACCTCGACGAGGAAGCAGTTCTGCGCCTCGTGCGCGAACCAGGCCTCACCCTGGCCGCGCACCGCCATCAGGGGCAGTCCCTCGCCGGTGACCGCGCGCTTGAGCATGCCGCCCACGCCCTGGCCCTTGCGCTCGAACGCGAGGTTGCCGCGGTAGGCGATCATCGCGCCCTGCCGGGCCAGCATCTCGCCGTCGACCGCGTACTTGATGCACTTGGCGTTCTCGACCGTCATGCCCGGCGCCTGGGCGGGCCGGACCATGTGCTCGCTGGAAAAGAGGTCACCCTTCATGCGGGCATCCTGTCCGGTCTGCGCCGCTCTGCCAACCTCGCCTGCCCGGACTGCGGGCGGTGGGCCCGTTCCCCGACGCTCAGTCACCGCCGAAGAGCTGTGTCCAGTACGTCCCCGCCCGGCCGCCGCCGGCGAATCCGACGCCGATGTGCGTGAAGCCGGGCCTGAGGATGTTGGCGCGGTGGCCGGGGCTGTTCAGCCAGCCGGTCACCACGTCGGCGGGGGAGCGCTGGCCGCAGGCGATGTTCTCGCCGATCGACCGGCGGGCGGAGCCGGCGGCCGCGGCCCGGTCCCAGGGCCGGCTGCCGTCGGGGGCGGTGTGCGAGGAGAAGTCGCGGGCCACCATGTCGGCGCTGTGCGCCTGCGCGGCCCTGGTCAGCACCGGGTCGGAGGCCAGGGGCGGCAGGCCGGCGCGGGCGCGGGCGCGGTTGGTGAGGTCGATGACGTCGGCCGCCGTGCGGGACAGGCCCGCCGGGGTGAGCGGTGCGGCCCACAGCGCCGTCCAGTACGTGGTCCCGCGGGGGGCGTCGGCGCGGGCCACCCCGGCGTGCGTGAACGACGGGTCCGTCAGGGTGCGGCGGAGGCCGTCCGTGCGCAGGCAGTGGTCGATGAACTCGGCGGGCGTACGCGGGCCGGAGACCAGATGCTCGCCGATGGTGAGGTACGTGTATCCGGCCGCGGTGACGCGCCGGTGCACGGAGACGCCGTCGCGGCCCTCCACACCGAGCCGGTCCTCGGCCGCCATGGCGGTGGCGTGCTGCCGGGCGGCCGCGGTGAGCCGGGCGTCGAGCAGGACGGGTGGTGCACCGGCGCGCTCGCGGGCCGGGTTGACGAGGGCGAGGAGGCCGTGGGGGTCGGGGGCGGACGGGGGGAGGGGAGGGGGGTTCGGCGGACGTGGGGGGCGTGTGGCGGGGGCGGCGGGTGCGGGGCCGGGAAGGTCCGGTCCGGTGGTAGCGGCCGCAGTGCGGGGCGGGCGGGCGGTGGAGCCGGCGGGTGCGGGCCTGGGGATGCCGGCCGACCGATCGGCGGCCGGGGGCCCGGGCACGTCCGTCGCGGCCGCGGCTTGGGTTCTGACGGTCCGCGGAGGGCCCGGCGTGGTGGCGGGCGTGTCCTCGTCCGTGACGTCGACGCCGAAGTCGCGGGCCAGACCGGCGAGTCCGTCGGCGTAGCCCTGTCCCAGCGCACGCACCTTCCAGCCCGGTCCGCGCCGGTACAGCTCGGCGAGGAGGAGCACCGTCTCCTGCCCGGGGCGCGAGGGCGTGAACCGGGCCAGGTGGCGGCCGTCCGGGCCGGTGACGAACAGCGTCGGCACCGGGAGGCGGCCCAGCGGGGTGCCGGGGTCCGCGCCGCTGACGACGACGGTGACACGGGTGGCTCCGGGGCGCAGCCGCGGCGGGTCGACGGTCAGCGCGTCGCCGCGCAGGGCGACGCCCGGGGCGGCCGGCTGGTTGTAGAACACGAAGTCGCCGTCACCGCCGACCGTGCCGCTGTCGTCGGTGATGAGCGCGGACACGTCGAAGGGGCCGGGAACCCGCACGGTCAGGGCGCCGCCCGGGAGCGGCAGGTTGCCTCCCGCGGCCAACTCGCTCATGGTGCCACCCTGCTGGTGCGGTCGTCGTGGTGGTCGGAGGTCGGGGGTGTCGCCCGGACAACGCGCACCGGTGCGCGGCGGTTCCCCGAGGCGGCGCGCCGGTGGCCGCGCCGCCCCACCCGCTCATGCCCTCACAGCGGCAACGGCGCCGACCGCACCGGCGTCGCGGCGGGCAGGCTCGCACTGGTGTCGCGGCGGGCAGGCTCGCACCGGCGTCGCGGCGGGCAGGCCCGCACCGGCGTCACGGCGGGCGACCAGGCCCGCCGTGTCAGGGCGCGGCCGGCCGCACGGCGTCCGCCCTCGTCGGCACGCGCCCCGCACCCGCCTCGTCCCGCGGGCGACCACGCCGCTCCCCTGTGGGGGACGACCACGCCCGCCGCGTCAGGGCGCGGGCAGCCGCGCGGCCGGTCGCACGGCGGATCCGCCCTCGTCGGCACGCGCCCCGCTCCCGCCCCCGGCGTTCAGCCCCGCAGCGTCCGAGCCCAGTCCGCGGGTACCCGGCCGGCCGGCCCGGGCGACGGCTGGTCCGCCGGATGGCTCACCGGTGGCGCGAGTTCGGGCCCGGCCTCGTACATCTCCTGCGTCGCGAAGTTCCAGAACCACTGCTCACCCGGCTCGAAACTCCGCATCACCGGATGCCCCGTGGCCTCGTGGTGCGCGGTGGCGTGCTTCGCGGGCGAGGAGTCGCAGCAGCCGACGTGCCCGCACTGGGCGCAGCGCCGCAGGTGGAACCACCATCCGCCGGCCTCGTCGCACTCCGCGCACCCGTTGCCGCTGGGCGGGACACTCGGGTCGATACCGCTGATGTCACTGGTCACGCCGACTCCTCGGGGGCCGTCTCGTCCTCGGTGGCGGTGAGCGGAAGCAGCACCTGGAACCGCGTGTCGCCCGGCACGGACTCCACCAGGAGGCTGCCGTGGTGCTTGTTGACCACGATCCGCCAGGAGATGTCCAGCCCGAGCCCGGTGCCCTCGCCCACCGGCTTGGTGGTGAAGAAGGGGTCGAAGATGCGGTCCCGGATCTCCGGCGGCACGCCGGGGCCGGTGTCGCGGAACTCCACCAGCAGCCGGTCGTGGTCGAGCCCCGTGCGCACCGTCAGCACCCCCGCGCCGCCCCCGCTGCCGATCGCGGCCACGGCGTTGTCGATCAGGTTGGTCCACACCTGGTTGAGCTCCGCCGGGTAGGCGGGGACCTTCGGGAGCGTACGGTCGTAGTCCTTGACGACCTCGATGTGCCGGCCGATCTTGCCCGACAGCATCAGCAGGGTGCTGTCGAGGAGTTCGTGCACGTCGGCCATGCGGTAGGGGGCGCGGTCGAGTTGCGAGTACTGCTTCGCCGCGTCCACCAGGTGCGAGATCCGGGTGGTGCAGTCCTGGATCTCGTCCATCAGCAGCTCGGTCTCGACCGTGTAGTTGAGCCATCCGATCGCGCCCGGCAGCGTCTCCTCGTCCACGGCCGCGGCGACCTGGTCCAGCCAGTCCAGGTCGAGGCCGGCCTGCACGAAGGTGGGCGCGAGCCGCCAGCCGTCGGGGATGCCGTGGTCGTCGAGCCAGTCGCTGACGGCGTCCTCCCGGTCCGAGGCCTCCAGCGGGCTGAGCGCGGGCGCCTTGCCGACGAGTTCCGCGGTGCGCTCCTGGATCTCGATCAGCTCCGCCAGCGCCTCCCGCGCATACGGTCCCGCGGAGATCACGCCGAGCTTGTGCCGCATCTTCGCCACCCGCTCGCGCAGCGTCGCGGTCGCCCGTACGGCAGCCGCCGCCGGGTTGTTCAGCTCGTGCGTCAGCCCCGCCGACAACGAGCCGAGCGCCAGCAGCCGTTCCCGCTGGCCGATCAACCGCTGGGTGTTCTTCGCACCGAAGAACAGCCCCTCCAGGAGGTGGACCGCCATCGGGAACCACTCCTGCATGATGCTCGCGAACGTGTCGGCGGGCAGCACGAAGAAGCGGGTCGGCTCGGTCACCCGCATCGAGTTGTTGTAGACCTGCCGGACCCGGTCGCCGATGTACGCCTGCATGGCCCCGGCGTACACCCCGCGCTGCGCGGTCCGGGTGACCTCCACGTCGTCCGTGCCGACCCGCCGGTACAGCACGAGCGTGCCCTCCAGCATCACGTAGAAGCAGGTGGCGGGCTCACCCTCGGTGTAGACCGGCCCCGGCTCGAACCGCTCCACCCGCCCCTGCGCGCAGAGCCGTCCGAGCTGCTCGGGGGTGAGCTTCTCGAACAGGAACAGCGAGCCGATCTCCGTGGCGTCGCACGGCAGCAGACGGCCGCTCACGACTGCTCCAGGTACCGGTGGACGAGCATGACGGCCATGGCGCCCTCCCCGACGGCGGAGGCGACGCGCTTGGCGGACTCGGCGCGAGCGTCGCCCGCCACGAAGACGCCGGGCACGCTGGTCTCCAGGTGGTAGGGCGGCCGGTCCAGCTCCCAGCCCGCCGGGGGCCGCCCGTCGGGCGTCAGGTCGGGCCCGGCCAGGATGAACCCGCGCCCGTCGCGCACCACCGTCCCGTCCAGCCAGTCGGTCAGCGGGGCCGCGCCGATGAAGACGAACAGCCACTGCGCGTCGACCTGTTCGGTGTCGCCGGTGGCCACGTCCCGCAGGGTCAGCCGCTCCAGGTGGTCCGAGCCGTGCGCGGCCTCGACGACCGTGCCGCAGCGCACCGAGATGTTCGGCGCCTGCTCGATCTGCTGGATCAGGTAGTGGGACATCGAGGCGGACAGCGACGCGCCGCGCACCAGCAGCGTCACCGACTTGGCGCCCCGGGCCAGGTGCATCGCCGCCTGCCCGGCCGAGTTGGCGCCGCCGACGATGTACACGTCGTGGCCCTCGCAGGCCGCCGCCTCCGTCAGCGCCGACCCGTAGAACACCCCGCAGCCGGTGAGGTCCGCACAGCCGGGCGCCGGCAGCTGCCGGTACGACACCCCGGTCGCCAGGATCACGCTGTGCGCGGCGACCGCCGAGCCGTCGGAGAACCGCACCACCCGGGCGGCGCCGTTGACCTCCAGCCCCGTCACCTCCCGCGTGGTCAGCATCTCGGCGCCGAACTTCGCCGCCTGCCGCCGCGCCCGGTCGGTGAGCTGGGCGCCCGACACGCCGTCGGGGAAACCCAGGTAGTTCTCGATGCGGGAGCTCTGCCCGGCCTGCCCGCCGGTCGCCGACCGCTCCACGAGCACCGTGCGCAGCCCCTCCGACGCCCCGTACACGGCCGCGCCCAGCCCGGCCGGGCCGCCGCCGATCACCACCAGGTCGTAGAAGTCGGCGGTGGGTGTCGTGGCCAGCCCCACGCGGGCGGCGAGTTCGGGGGCCTCCGGCTCGACCAGCGGCGCGCCGTCCGGCGTGACCACCAGGGGCAGCCGCTGCCCGTCCGCCCCGGCGGCGGCCAGCAGCCGCCGTCCCTCGGGCTCGTCGGCCGAGTACCAGCGGTAGGGCACCTGGTTGCGGGCGAGGAACTCCCGTACGTCCGCGGAGCGCGCCGACCAGCGGTGCCCGACGACCTTCGTGCTGGGCACGGGACGGTGGTCGCTGCGCCGCCACGCCTCCAGCAGATCGTCCAGGACGGGGTAGAGCTTCTCCTCGGGCGGGTCCCACGGCTTGAGCAGGTAGTGGTCGAGGTCCACCACGTTGATCGCGTCGATCGCCGCGTTGGTGTCCGCGTACGCGGTCAGCAGCACCCGTCGCGCGCCCGGATACACGTCGAGGGCCTGCTCCAGGAACTCGATGCCGTTCATCTGCGGCATGCGGTAGTCGGCCAGGATCACCGCCACCAGGTCGCCCCGCAGCTTCAGCTCGCGCAGTGCCTGCAACGCGGACTCGCCGGACTCCGCGCGCACGATCCGGTACGACGCGCCGTAGCGCCGTCGCAGGTCCCGGGCGACGGCCCGGGACACCCCCGGATCGTCGTCGACGGTCATGATGACGGTCCGCGCCGCCTCGGCAGCCTGTGCCATTCGTCTCCCACCCCGAGCCTTCGCTGTCAGGGCACGGCAGCCCCGTGGTCACCGCGCCGGCTGCGGCCATCGTATGTTCGATCGCCCCGCCGCGCCCTCCCGCTCCGCGCACCGGTGATGTCCGTGCGGCCCGGACCGGCCGCGTGGGGAAGACTGCACGTGACGGATGTGCACGCGACACGAGGAGGCAGCCGGATGACGCGCCCGATCACCGCAGGGGTGGACGGATCGGAGGAGAGCCTCGCCGCGCTGGCCTGGGCGGGCCGCGAGGCGGTCCGGCGCGACCGGGCGCTGCGGGTGGTGCACGCCTGGCGGTACGAGGCGCACGAGGCGCTGGGGGGCGACCGGCCGACGCAGGCGGGCTGGGTGCGCGACGCCGTCGACGCGGGCGTGCGCACCGTCAGCGGGCGGTACGGCGGCCTGGAGGTGACCACCGACATCGTCGAGGGCGACGTCGTCGACGCGCTGGCCGCCGCGGCGGCCCAGTCCGAGATGCTGGTGCTGGGCTCCCGCGGCCACGGCCGGGTCGTGGGCTTCCTGCTCGGCTCGGTGGGGCAGCAGGTGATCGCCGGGACGCGGCGCCCGGTGGTGCTGGTCCGCTCCGGGGACCGCGCCACCGCCGAGGCGGACGGCCGGGAGATCGTCGTCGGGCAGCAGGGCGACGCGGGCGACAGCGCCGCCGCGCTGGGGTTCGCCTTCGAGACGGCGGCCGCGCGCGGGGCGACGGTGCGGGCGGTACGGGCCTGGACGCTGCCGCCGGTCTTCGCCTACAGCCCCGGCTCGCTGAAGCTGCTCGACGAGGCGGGCGGGCCGGTGCCGTACGAGGAGAAGGCGCTGGCCGACGCGGTGCAGCCGTGGCGGGAGCGGTTCCCGGACGTGCCGGTGGTGGAGCACGTGGAGATGGGCAGCGCGGGCCAGGTCCTGCTGTCGCTGGCCGGTCGCGCCCAGCTGATGGTCGTCGGCCGCCGGGCACGGCGGACGGCCGTGGGAGCGCGGATCGGCTCGGTGGCGCACGGCGTCCTGCACCATGCGGAGTGCCCGGTGGCGGTCGTCCCGCCCGCCTGACTCACTCGGACGCCGGTGCGCCCGGGGGCTTTGCGCCCGGGGTCTGTGCGCCGGCGGTCTGGGGGAGACCCGGCAGGATGTTCTTCACGTAGTCCTCGACGGCCGTGTCGAGGCCGATGTCGTGCTGTGCCCGCTCGGACAGGTACCAGCGGTGTTCGAGCAGCTGGTGGTAGATCTCGGCCGGGTCCATCGCGCCGCGCAGCCCGGGCGGCACGGCGCGCACGGTCGGCCGGAACACCTCCCGCACCCAGCGGTGGGCGAGCACTTCCGGGCGGGCGGTCAGGGGGTCGCCCGGCGCGTGGTCGTCCTGGGTGGCCATCCAGCTCTCCAGGTCGTTCAGCAGCCGCCGGGCCTGGTTCTCCTCGGTGTCCAGCCCGGTCAGCCGCAGCAGCTGGCGCTGGTGGTGGCCGGCGTCGACCACCTTCGGCACGAAGGTGACGGTGTCGCCGTTGGAGGAGTGCTCGATCTGCATCTCGGCCACGTCGAAGCCGAGGTCGTTCAGGCGGCGTATCCGGCGCTCTATGTAGTGGTACTTGCCCGCCGGGTAGACCGAGGTGCGGGTCAGCTCCCGCCACAGGCCGTGGTAGCGGGCGCAGATCTCCGTGCCGAACTCGATCGGGTCGACCGACGGGTGCAGCGCGCCGGACGCCTCCAGGTCGAGCAGCTCGCCGCTGATGTTGACCCGGGCGAGGTCCAGGTCGTAGTCGCGCTGGCCGTCGCTGAGCCGGGGGTGCAGCTCGCCGGTCTCGGCGTCGACCAGATAGGCGGCGTAGGCGCCGGCGTCCCGGCGGAACAGCGTGTTGGACAGCGAGCAGTCGCCCCACGCGAACCCGGCCAGGTGCAGCCGCACCAGCAGCACCGCCAGCGCGTCCATCAGCCGGTGCATGGTCGCCGGGCGCATGGTCGTCTCGAACATCGACCGGTACGGCATCGAACCGCCCAGGTGCCGGGTGATCAGCACCGCCTCCAGCGGGCCGCCCGCCGCGCCGGTGCGGCCGGTGACCACGGCGAGCGCGTCCACCGCGGGGATGCCGAGCCGGTCCAGGTCGCGCAGCAGCTCGTACTCGCGCAGGGCGGGCCGCCGGGCCAGCTCCTTGACCGCGACGACCTCGTCGCCCGCGCGGGCGTAGCGCACCACGTGCCGGGAGATGCCCCGGGGCAGAGGGACGAGATGCTCCTCGGGCCACTCCTCCAGCGGCAGGTGCCACGGCAGCTCCAACAGGACGGCCGGGTGCTCCGGGTTGGTGGCGCTGATCTGCAAAGCCATGGCCTGAGCCTAGTGCCGCGGCAGGTAACGTCGGCCCGTGGCGGAGCGGCGTCCGGTGCCTGCTCTCGGCGTGCCGGCCGGAAGCCCTCGTACGGGA
>NZ_JBHMCY010000025.1:0-2525 GCF_042430725.1 Streptomyces cinereospinus
CGTACGGTCACTTCGGCCGTGAGCTTCCCGACTTCACCTGGGAGCGCACGGACCGCGTGGACGCGCTGCGCGCGGCCGCGGGGCTGTAGACCCGCACCGCCCGGCCCGAGGCCCGGTTCCCTTCGGGGGGCCGGGCCTCGGCGCGTCGTGCGCGGCTGATGGCGGAAGCGGGGTGCCCGGGTACCCCGGGCCGGCGTCGGTTGTCGGTGCTGTTTGGTAAGAATGCAGGCGTGAGCAGCGACAACAGCCGGGGGGACGGCGGCGCGGAGGGCGCGCCGCCGGAGCAGCTCGCGTTCATCCGGGAGAGCGTGCGCAAGGCCAGGGCGCCCCGGGCCAAGCCGCGTACCTGGCGGGGGGCCGCGCTGGCCGGGGAGCTGCCCGTCGCGCGGGTGCTCGTGGACAAGGGCGTACTGCACCTCGACCGGTACTTCGACTACGCCGTGCCCGCCGAGCTGGACGCCGACGCGCAGCCCGGGGTGCGGGTGCGGGTGCGGTTCGGCGCCGGGCGGCACCGGGTGCGGGAGGGGCGCCGCGAGGGCGGGGGGCTGATCGACGGCTTCCTCGTGGAGCGGCTCGCCGAGTCGGACTACTCGGGGCCGCTGGCGGCGCTGGCCCAGGTGGTGTCACCGGAGCGGGTGCTCAGCGAGGAGCTGCTGGGGCTGGCCCGCGCCGTGGCCGACCGGTACGCCGGGAGCCTCGCCGACGTGCTGCAGCTGGCCGTGCCGCCGCGCAGCGCCCGGGCCGAGCAGCGGCCGTCGCCCGCCCCGCTGCCCCCGCCCGCGCCGCCGGAGCCGGGGTCCTGGGCGTGCTACGAGCGAGGGCCCGCCTTCCTCCAGGCGCTCGCCTCCGGAGGCGCTCCACGGGCCGTGTGGAACGCCCTGCCCGGCCCCGGGTGGAGCGCCGAGCTGGCCCGGGCCGTCGCCGCGACCCTGGCCTCCGGACGCGGTGCGCTGGTTGTCGTACCGGATGGCCGGACCGCCGCCCGGGTCGACGCCGCGTTGACGGCCCTGCTGGGTGAGGGGCGGCACGCGCTGTTGACGGCCGACGCGGGGCCCGAGAAGCGGTACCGCGAGTGGCTCGCCGCGCGACGCGGGTCGGTGCGGGCCGTGGTGGGGACGCGGGCCGCCATGTTCGCGCCCGTCCAGGACCTCGGGCTGGTCGCCGTCTGGGACGACGGGGACGACAGCCACAGCGAGCCGCACGCGCCGCAGCCGCACGCCAGGGACGTACTGCTGCTGCGCGCCGCCCAGGACAAGTGCGGCTTCCTGCTGGGCGGTTGGAGCTGCACCGTGGAGGCCGCGCAGCTGGTGGAGAGCGGGTGGGCGCATCCGCTGGTCGCCGTGCGCGAGCGGGTGCGGGCCGCCGCCCCGCTCGTGCGCACGGTGGGGGACCAGGACCTGGCACGGGACGAGGCCGCGCGGGCCGCCCGGCTGCCGACGCTCGCCTGGCAGGCGGTGCGCGACGGGCTGCGGCACGGGCCGGTGCTGGTGCAGGTGCCGCGGCGCGGGTACGTGCCCCGGATGGCGTGCGCCCGGTGCCGGGCGCCCGCCCGCTGCCGCCACTGCGCCGGGCCGTTGCAGGCGCGCGACGCCGGGGCGCTGGGCTGCGGGTGGTGCGGGCGCGAGGAGGACGCCTGGCACTGCCCGGAGTGCGGGGCGTTCCGGTTGCGGGCCCAGGTCGTCGGGGCCCGGCGGACGGCCGAGGAGCTGGGGCGGGCCTTTCCCGCCGTGCCGGTGCGGACGTCCGGGCGGGAGCAGGTGCTGGACACGGTGCCGGCGGCTCCGGCGCTGGTGGTGAGCACCCCGGGGGCCGAGCCGGTCGCCGAGGGCGGGTACGCGGCGGCGCTGCTGCTCGACGGGTGGGCCATGCTCGGCCGGCCCGACCTGCGGGCCGGGGAGGACGCGCTGCGGCGCTGGATCGGCGCCTCGGCGCTGGTGCGGCCGCACGGCGACGGGGGGACCGTGGTGGTCGTCGCCGACCCGACGCTGCGGCCGGTGCAGGCGCTGGTGCGGTGGGATCCCGTGGGGCACGCGGTGCGCGAGCTGGCCGAGCGGGCCGAGCTGGGGTTCCCGCCGGTGTCGCGGATGGCGGCGGTGTCGGGGCCGGCGGAGGCGGTCGCCGAGTTCCTGGGCGCGGTCGAACTGCCGCCGCAGGCCGAGGTGTTGGGTCCCGTCCCGCTGCCCGTCACACCGGTCGCGGCGGGCCGGCCGCGACGGGCGGGGGCGCCGCCCCCCGGGGAGCAGTGGGTGCGGGCGCTCGTCCGGGTGCCGCCGGGGCGCGGGGCCGCGCTGGCGGCCGCGCTGAAGGCCGCGCAGGCGGCACGGATGGCGCGCGGGAGCGGGGCCGCGGTGTGGGGCCCGGTCGACCCGCCTGACATCGGCTGAGGCCCGGTCGACCCGCCTGACATCGGCTGGGGCCGGGTGGACCTGCCTGACATCGGCTGGGGTCGGGTGGACCTGCCTGACATCGGCTGGGGTCCGAGAGGACGGCTGCCTCGTCGGGTGAGGGCGGGGGCAGCGGCTCGG
>NZ_JBHMCY010000025.1:2625-58747 GCF_042430725.1 Streptomyces cinereospinus
GGCTCGGCTGTCGCGGTGGTCCTGCGGGGTGCGGGCCGGTTCGCCCGGTATCGGCGGGGAGCGGTGGGGTGGCTGCCTGCCGGGTGGGCGGGGCCGGCGGTTCGGGGCTCGGCTGTCGCGGTGGTCCTGCGGGGTGCGGGCCGGTTCGCCCGGTATCGGCCGGGAGCGGTGGGGTGGCTGCCTGCCTGCCGGGTGGGCGGGGCCGGCGGCTCGGGGCTCGGCTGTCGCGGCGGTCCTGCGGGGTGCGGGCCGGTCCGCCCGGCAGTGGCGTGGCCCTCGTACCCGGGGACCACGAGGGCTGAGGGCCGGGCAGGTGGCTCGGGGCTCGGCTGTCGTGGAGGTCCCGGGTGCGTGGGGGTTCGGTGCGATCCGCGTCGGCCGGGGCCGGAGGGGTGGCTGCCCTGTCGGGTACGCCGGGTGGGGCGGCTGAACCCCGTACCCGGGCGGGCGTTCGAGGCGGGGCCGGCGGTGCCGCGTGAGGGGGTGGAGCGAGCCGGAGGGACGCCCTCTGGCGTCGGCTGGGACGCGGATCGGACGGACGGCCGCCCTTCCCGGTGGGAGCGGGAGGGCGGGGCCGGTGGCCGGGGTCAGCCGTTGCGGGGGCCGGGGAAGGCGGTCGGACGGACCTCGTCGCGCAGCGACGGGCTGCCCGCCGTGGGCTGGGTCGGCATCGAGCGGGCCGCGGGGACCGTCGGAACGGCGGGGATGCCCGTGCCGACGTTCAGCGTGCGCGTCCCTGACCCCTCCGCGGCCCGGTCGGCCTCGGCCGCCGCCTGCGCGGTGGCGCGGCGGGAGCCGTAGCGGCGGTGCACCGCCTGCTTGGTGACGCCCAGGGCGGAGCCCACCGCGTCCCACGAGAAGCCGAGTGAACGGTCGAAGTCCACCGCGGCCGTGACCAGGGTCTCGACGCTGTCCCGCAGCTCCTGGGCGAGACGGACCGTCGGGGCGGGAGCGCGTCCGTAGACGACGAAGCCCGTGGCGGGCCCGGAGCGGCGCGGGCGGTAGACGTTGCCCAGCTGGGCGGTGAGCGTGCGCAGTGCGTCCACCTGCCGGCGGACCCGCTCGATGTCCCGCACCAGCAAGTGCAGGCTGGCCCGAGCCTGGGCGTCGTGGGTTGCGTGGTCGGCCATGAACAAGCCTCTCGAACCGGCGTTGAGGAGAAAGGATCGGGCCGCTGGGGCGGCCCGTTGGTCAACTCTTTCTTGACCAACGCGTCCGGGGGCCGGGGGTCACGGTGTGGGGGCGCGGGGGCTTGTGCGCGCGCCGTTCCCCGGAGCTGGTGCGCCGGCGCGGTCATCCGGGCTCCTAGACTGGTGCGTTGCCCCTGACCCACCCAGCCGAGAGGCCCGTGTCCGCCCATGAAGCTCGTCTTCGCCGGTACCCCCGAGGTCGCTGTTCCCGCTCTGGCCGCCCTGCTCGACTCCGGGCGGCACGAGGTGGTCGCCGTCGTCACGCGCCCGGACGCGCCGGCCGGGCGGGGCCGCAGGCTGGTCGCGTCCCCCGTGGCCGAGCGGGCCGAGGAGGCCGGCATCGAGGTGCTGAAGCCGGCCCGGCCGCGGGAGCCGGAGTTCCTGGAGCGGCTGCGGGAGATCGGCCCGGACTGCTGCCCCGTCGTGGCGTACGGGGCGCTGCTGCCGAGAGTGGCCCTCGACATCCCGGCCCACGGCTGGGTCAACCTGCACTTCTCGCTGCTGCCCGCCTGGCGCGGCGCCGCGCCCGTGCAGCACGCCGTCATGGCGGGCGACGAGATCACGGGCGCGTCCACCTTCCTGATCGAGGAGGGGCTCGACTCGGGACCCGTCTACGGGACCGTGACCGAGACGATCCGCCCCGCCGACACCAGCGGCGACCTGCTGACCCGGCTCGCCTTCGCGGGCGCCGGGCTGCTCGCCGCGACCATGGACGGCATCGCGGACGGCACCCTGAACGCCGTACCGCAGCCCGCCGACGGGGTCACCCTGGCGCCGAAGATCACCGTCGAGGACGCCCGGATCGACTGGGCGACGCCCGCCCTGCGGGTGGACCGGGTGGTGCGCGGCTGCACCCCGGCGCCCGGTGCCTGGACCACCTTCCGGGGCGAGCGGCTGAAGCTGGTGCAGGTCGCGCTCGTGCCGGACCGGGCGGACCTCGCCCCGGGGCAGCTGTCCGCCGGCAAGAACACCGTGCACGTCGGCACCGGTTCGCACGCCGTCGAGCTGCTGTGGGTGCAGGCCCAGGGCAAGAAGCCGATGCGGGCGGCGGACTGGGCGCGCGGCGTGCGGATCGCGGACGGCGAGAGGCTCGGGGGCTGAGCCGCCGCCGGGGCGGTGCGACGTAGGCTGGGGTGCACACCGTATACAGAACTCCGGAGCACCTTTACGTGAGTGACATCTCCCGTCGGCCCCGCACGCCCGGCAAGCCCTACCGTCGGCCCAAGAAGGACCCCGTCCGCATCCTCGCCTTCGAGGCGCTGCGGGCCGTCGACGAGAGGGACGCGTACGCGAACCTCGTCCTGCCGCCGCTGCTGCGCAAGGCCCGGGAGGGCGGGACCTTCGACGGGCGGGACGCGGCGCTGGCGACCGAGCTGGTGTACGGGACACTGCGCCGGCAGGGCACGTACGACGCGGTGCTCGCGGAGTGCGTCGACCGGCCGCTGCGGGAGGTCGACCCGCCGGTGCTGGACGTGCTCAGCCTCGGCGCGCACCAGCTGCTGGGCACGCGGATCCCCTCGCACGCGGCCGTGTCGGCCACCGTGGAACTGGCCCGGGTGGTGCTCGGCGACGGGCGGGCCAAGTTCGTCAACGCCGTGCTGCGCAAGGTCGCGCGGCACGATCTCGACGGGTGGCTGGAGCAGGTCGCGCCGCCCTACGACGAGGACCCCGAGGATCATCTGGCCGTCGTGCACTCGCACCCGCGCTGGGTCGTCTCCGCCCTGTGGGACTCGCTCGGCGGCGGCCGGAGCGGGATCGAGGAGCTGCTGGCGGCCGACAACGAGCGGCCCGAGGTGACGCTGGTCGCGCGGCCGGGCCGGTCCACCACGGACGAGCTGCTGCGCGAGGACGCCGCCGAGCCGGGGCGCTGGTCGCCGTACGCCGTGCGGCTCACCGAGGGCGGGGAGCCGGGCGCGGTGGAGGCCGTCCGGGACGGCCGGGCCGGCGTGCAGGACGAGGGCAGCCAGCTGGTCGCGCTGGCCCTGGCCGACGCCCCGCTCGACGGGCCCGACCGGAAGTGGCTGGACGGGTGTGCCGGACCGGGCGGCAAGGCGGCGCTGCTCGGCGCGCTCGCCGCCGGGCGGGGCGCCACGCTGCTCGCCTCCGAGAAGCAGCCGCACCGGGCGGGGCTGGTGGCCAGGGCGCTGCACGGCAACCCGGGGCCGTACCAGGTCATCGCCGCCGACGGGACCCGGCCGCCGTGGCGGCCCGGCTCGTTCGACCGGGTGCTGATGGACGTGCCCTGCACCGGGCTCGGCGCGCTGCGCCGGCGGCCCGAGGCGCGCTGGCGGCGCCGCCCGGAGGACCTCGACGGGTTCGCCCCGCTGCAACGCGGGCTGCTGCGCACCGCTCTGGAGTCGGTCCGGGTCGGCGGTGTCGTCGGGTACGCCACCTGCTCGCCGCACCTCGCGGAGACCCGGGCCGTGGTCGCCGACGTGCTCAAGCAGTTCCCGGCGACGGAGCTGGTGGACGCGCGGCCGCTGCTGCCCGGCGTACCGGACCTCGGGGACGGTCCGGACGTTCAGCTGTGGCCGCATCTGCACGGGACCGACGCGATGTACCTGGCGATCCTCCGCCGGACCGGCTGAGCCCGTGGCACGCCGGACCGGCCGCACCCCTGCGCGATCCGGGGCCCTGCACACCCCGAGGGCCCCGCCCCCCGAGACCCCCTCGCATGCGGCCCCAGCCCCGAGGGCCGTCCTCCTGCCGAGGATCCCCGGCTTTCCAGGGGCCCCAGCCCCGAGGCCCCTCGTCGCCCAAGGGCTCCCGAACACCGCGCAGCGCATACGCTTGGGGCATGGCCGTGCAGATCAACCCCAGCATCCTGTCCGCCGACTTCGCCCGTCTCGCCGACGAGGCGCGGGCGGTCGAAGGGGCCGACTGGCTCCATGTCGACGTCATGGACAACCATTTCGTCCCCAACCTCACGCTCGGCGTGCCGGTCGTGGAGTCCCTGGCCCGTGCGACGGACACCCCGCTGGACTGCCATCTGATGATCGAGGCCCCCGATCGGTGGGCCCCGCAGTACGTCGAGGCGGGTGCCTCCTCGGTCACCTTCCACGTGGAAGCGGCCGCCGCGCCGGTACGGCTGGCCCGGGAGATCCGGGCCAAGGGCGCCCGCGCGTCCATGGCGCTGAAGCCGGCGACGCCCGTCGAACCGTACGAGGACCTGCTCCCCGAGCTGGACATGCTGCTGATCATGACGGTCGAGCCGGGCTTCGGCGGGCAGGCGTTCCTCGACATCGTGCTGCCCAAGATCCGCCGCACCCGGGAGCTGATCGCCAAGCACGGTCTGGAGCTGTGGCTGCAGGTCGACGGCGGGGTCTCGGACGCCACGATCGAGCGGTGCGCGGAGGCGGGCGCCGATGTCTTCGTGGCCGGTTCCGCCGTGTACGGGGCCGCCGACCCGGCCGCCGCGGTGCGTGCCCTGCGCGCCAAGGCACAGGCCGCGACGGAACACGCGGCATGGGCGTGCGACCACTGAGCCACGGTTACGTGAACGGCGCCCGTCGGGCGCCCAGCAGGGCTGATCGAGCGCGCCGGATCTGCAAGGATGAACGGCGAATCCAGAGTGTGAACAGCAGTGAGGAGATCGCCGTGTCGGGTATGTCGGCGGGCCGGTCAGCCATGCGGATGGGACCCGCTGAGCTGGTGCAGGCGGCGGCCATGGCCCGCCGCTTCTACCTCGAGGGGAAGTCCAAGATCCAGATCGCCGAGGAGTTCGGCGTCAGCCGCTTCAAGGTGGCCCGGGTCCTGGAGACCGCCCTCGAACGGGATCTCGTACGCATCGAGATCCGGGTGCCGGCCGAGCTGGACGCGGAGCGCTCGGACGCGCTGCGCGCCCGGTACGGCCTGCGGCACGCCGTCGTGGTCGAGTCCCCGGCCGAGGCCGAGGAGACCCCCGACCCCGAGAACCTGGGCGAGGTGGCGGCCGACCTGCTCGGCGAGCTGGTCGACGAGGGCGATGTGCTCGGGCTGGCCTGGGGCCGGTCCACCATCCACATGGCCGCCGCCCTCGACAAGCTGCCGCCCTGCACGGTGGTGCAGCTGACGGGCGTGTACGACGCCGGGACCGCCGAGCGCGGTTCCGTCGAGGCCGTCCGCCGGGCCGCGCAGGTCTCCGGCGGCGACGCCCACCCCATCTACGCGCCGATGCTGCTGCCGGACGCCGCCACCGCGGCCGCGCTGCGCCACCAGACGGGGATCGCCCGGGCCTTCGAGTACTTCGACAAGGTCACCGTCGCCTGTGTCTCCATCGGCTCCTGGGAGCCGGGCATCTCCACGGTGCACGACATGCTCAGCGACGAGGAGCGCTCGCACTACGCCTCCCTCGGAGTCGCCGCCGAGATGTCCGCGCACCTCTTCGACGCCGACGGGCGCCGGGTCGGGCGGGACCTGGGGGAGCGGTGCATCACGGTCACGGCCGACCAGCTCCGCCGTGTTCCCGAGGTCGTCGCGATAGCGGGCGGGCAGCGCAAGGCGGCCGCGATCGACGCGGTGCTGCGGTCGGGGCTCGTCACCAGCCTGGTCACGGACACCTCCGCGGCCGACTACCTGATGACGGCCGGCCCGACGCCGCGGCCGGCGCTGAACCGGGCCGACCCGGACGGGAACTGACGGGACGTCACCCGGGTGGGCCGCGACGGTACGCCGCCGCGGCCCGTCCCCGCGGCGGCGACGGGGCCGGGGCGGCCCGGCCGTGGTACGGGACGGGCGGTCGCGGGCGACGGCGCGGCCGGGGGAGCGGGAGACCGCCCGGCGGGTGTCCGCGCAGGCCGCGGCCGCGATGCCCGGGCCGGCCGCGATGCCCGGGCCGGCCGCGATGCCCGGGCCGGCCGCGACGCCCGGGCCGGCCGCGTCCCTCGTGCTGGAGGATCCTCCGAAAGCACCCCTGACCTGCCTGGATGAAGTCACCGGGCCGGGCATGACGGTCGCCATGGGAGAATGAAGTACGTGCTCTTCCCCCTGGCTGTCCTGTCCGGGGGCCACCTCTGAACGACTGGGATGTGCAGCACGTGCGTTTCCTCAACGACCTCCGGCCCTCGTACGACCTGACGTACGACGACGTGTTCATGGTGCCGAGCCGCAGCGCGGTCGGCTCCCGTCAGGGCGTCGACCTCAGCTCCCCGGACGGCACGGGCACCACGATTCCACTCGTCGTCGCCAACATGACCGCCATCGCCGGCCGTCGTATGGCCGAGACCGTGGCCCGGCGCGGCGGTCTCGTGGTCATCCCGCAGGACATCCCGATCGACGTCGTCACCGACGTGGTCTCCTGGGTGAAGAGCCGTCACCTGGTCCTCGACACCCCCATCGTGCTGGCGCCGCACCAGACCGTCGCCGACGCGCTCGCCCTGCTGCCCAAGCGGGCGCACAACGCCGGTGTGGTCGTGGACGAGGAGCACCGCCCGATCGGTGTCGTCACCGACCGGGACCTCACCGGCGTCGACCGCTTCACCCAGCTCGAAGTGGTCATGTCCAAGGACGAGTTGCTGCTGCTCGACGCCGGCATGGACCCCCGCGAGGCGTTCAACACCCTCGACCACCACAACCGGCGCTACGCCCCCGCCGTCGACGCCGACGGCCGGCTGGCCGGCATCCTCACCCGCAAGGGCGCGCTGCGCGCCACGCTGTACACGCCGGCCGTCGACGACCGGGGCCGGCTGCGGATCGCCGCCGCCGTCGGCATCAACGGCGACGTGGCGGGCAAGGCCGAGCAACTGCTCGACGCGGGTGTCGACACCCTCGTCATCGACACCGCCCACGGCCACCAGGAGTCGATGATCGCCGCGATCAAGGTGGTGCGCGCTCTCGACCCCGAGGTGCCGATCGTGGCCGGCAACATCGTCTCGGCCGAGGGCGTGCGCGACCTGATCGAGGCGGGCGCCGACATCATCAAGGTCGGTGTCGGCCCGGGCGCCATGTGCACCACCCGGATGATGACCGGCGTGGGCCGGCCCCAGTTCTCGGCCGTGCTGGAGTGCGCCGCGGAGGCGAAGAAGTACGGCAAGCACGTGTGGGCGGACGGTGGGGTCCGGCACCCGCGCGACGTGGCGATGGCCCTGGCCGCCGGCGCGTCCAACGTGAT
Organism: Streptomyces cinereospinus; assembly: GCF_042430725.1. NCBI lineage: Bacteria > Bacillati > Actinomycetota > Actinomycetes > Kitasatosporales > Streptomycetaceae > Streptomyces > Streptomyces cinereospinus. The sequence continues at coordinate 9,904 of NZ_JBHMCY010000025.1, forward strand.
GATCGGCTCCTGGTTCGCCGGGACGTACGAGTCGCCGGGCGACCTGCACCAGGACGCGAGCGGCCGGTTCTACAAGGAGTCGTTCGGCATGGCGTCCGCGCGCGCCGTGGCCAACCGCACCTCCGAGGAGTCGGCGTACGACCGGGCCCGCAAGGGCCTGTTCGAGGAGGGCATCTCCACCTCGCGGATGTTCCTCGACCCGGACCGCCCCGGCGTCGAGGACCTGATCGACTCGATCATCGCGGGCGTCCGTTCGTCCTGCACCTACGCCGGCGCGGCCTCCCTGGAGGAGTTCGCCGACAAGGCCGTCGTGGGCGTCCAGAGCGCCGCCGGCTACGCCGAGGGCAAGCCGCTGTACGCCAGCTGGAACTGATCGACTGCCCTGCGCGCGGCCCCCGCCGGACCTCGGACGAGGCCCCACGGGGGCCGTCCGTGTCCGGCCGGGGCGTTGTCCGGGGTGAACCCGGGATGTCCGACACGCAACAGTCGACAGCCGCCGTGCAACGAAACACCCGCCCGCCGTCCGGGAACGCAATGATCGTGCGGACATGCGCAAGGTTGCTGCATTACACCGGCAACGCCGGTGCTCGTAGGCTGTCGCCTCGTACGTGGCGTGGCGGGGACTCCGCTCGGTGGGTCCCCGGTCGTCCCGGGGTGCCGCCGGTCCCCGTCCGCCTGACCGGCAGCGACAAAGGAGCCAGCGCGTGCTCGACCAAGGCGCACCCCCGCAGCACAGCAGCAAGACCGGCCCCGCGCCCCTCGGGTTCGGTGCGCGCCTGATGCGCCGCAAGCCCGTGGAACACCTGGTCGCCGAGGGCGGCCAGGGTGAGGGAGGGTCGCTCCGCCGCTCCCTCGGCCTGTGGCAGCTCACCATGATCAGCATCGGCGCCACGCTCGGCACCGGCATCTTCGTCGTCCTCGGCGACGCCGTCCCCGAGGCCGGCCCCGCGGTCACCCTGGCGTTCGTCATCGCCGGTCTGACGGCGCTGTTCTCGGCCCTGTCCTACGCCGAGCTGGCGGGCAGCATCCCGGTCGCGGGCTCCTCGTACTCGTACGCGTACGCAACGATGGGCGAACTCGTCGCCTGGATCTGCGGCTGGTGCCTGGTGCTGGAGTACGGCGTGTCGGTGGCCGCCGTCGCGGTCGGCTGGGGCGAGTACCTCAACGAGCTGCTCGACGGGACCATCGGTGTCACCATCCCCTCCGCGCTGTCCTCGGCGCCGGGTGAGGGCGGTGTCATCAACCTGCCCGCGCTGATCGTCGTACTGCTGGCGATGGTCTTCCTGCTCGGCGGGGTGCGCGAGTCCGCCCGCGCCAACACCGTCATGGTCGCGGTCAAGATCGCCGCGTTGGTGCTGTTCTGCGCGATCGGCTTCACGGGCTTCGAGTCCGGCAACTACGCCGACTTCATGCCGCTGGGCATGGCCGGCGTCAGCGCCGCCGGAGCCACGCTGTTCTTCTCCTACATCGGCTTCGACGCCGCCTCCACCGCCGGTGAGGAGGCGAAGGACCCCAAGAAGGACCTGCCCCGGGCGATCATGCTGTCGCTGATCATCGTGACCGCGCTGTACGTGCTCGTCGCGGCCGTCGCGGTCGGCGCCTGGAACTGGACCGAGTTCGAGGGCTCCGAGGCCTCCCTCGCCGCGATCATGAACGACGTCAGCGGCCAGACCTTCTGGGGCACGCTGCTCGCCCTCGGCGCGGTCATCTCCATCGCCAGCGTCGTCCTCACCGTGCTCTACGGCCAGACCCGCATCCTGTTCGCGATGTCCCGCGACGGCCTGGTCCCCAAGGCGCTCGGCACGGTGCACGAGAAGACCGGCACGCCCCGCCTGAACACCGTGATCGTCTCGCTGTTCTGCGGCGTGCTCGCCGCCCTGATCCCGCTGGGCAAGCTGGTCGACGCCACCAGCATCGGCACGCTGTTCGCCTTCGCCCTGGTCAACATCGCGGTGATCGTCCTGCGTTACCGGCGGCCGGAGCTGGAGCGCACCTTCAAGGTACCGTTCGGGCCCGTGCTGCCGGTCCTGGGCTTCGCCTTCTGCGCGTACAACATGTTCAGCCTCGACACCGTGACCTGGGTGGTCTTCGGGTGCTGGATGGCCGCCGGTCTCGTGTTCTACTTCCTGTACGGCCACCGCCGTTCCCGTCTCGCCGGACCCGAAGTGAAGTGAACCGCCCGCAGTGCTGAACGATCTCGACGAACGCATCGTGCACGCCCTCGCCGAGGACGCCCGCCGCTCCTACGCGGACATCGGGCAGCTCGTCGGCCTGTCCGCGCCGGCCGTGAAGCGGCGCGTGGACCGGCTGCGCGCCACCGGCGCCATCACCGGGTTCACCGTCCGGGTGGACCCGTCGGCGCTCGGCTGGGAGACCGAGGGGTTCGTCGAGATCCACTGCCGCCGCAACACCTCGCCGGAGACCATCCAGCGGGGCCTGGAGCGCTACCAGGAGGTCGTGGCCGCGTCCACCGTCACCGGGGACGCGGACGCGATCGCCCAGGTCTTCGCCTCCGACATGCGGCACTTCGAACGGGTCCTGGAGCGGATCGCCGGAGAGCCGTTCGTGGAGCGGACCAAGTCCGTGCTCGTGCTGTCGCCGCTGCTGCGGCGCTTCTCCTCGGGCTCGCCCACCTGACACCGGCGCGCGGCGACCCCGTTCCTTCCGGGGCACCGGGCGCGGCGCCGCCGGGGGCGTGAGCCCGGTCCGGAGCCCCGGTGCCGCGTGCCGGTCCGCCCGGCGTGGGAACCCCCGGTGCCGCGTGCCGTCCCGCCCGGCGTGGGAACCCCCGGTGCCGCGTGCCGTCCCGCGCCGGGGAGTTCCCCAGCCTGCCGAGAGCCGGGACCGCACGTCCGGGGGCGCGCAACGAATCGCCGAGTGGGCCGGAACGGACGCAACGATCAGCTCGTCAGCGCGCAACGGCTGCTCCTTGTCCGGGTGCGCCCGCCGCCCGTACGGTCTACGTGGCCCCCACACCCATCCGTACCGGTGAGGAACACCCATGCGTACCGCCCTGCTCCAGAGCTCCGGCCGGCCCGGCTCCACCGCCGAGAACCTGAAGGTCCTCGACGAGGCCGCGGGCCGCGCCGCCGCCGCGGGTGCCGGGCTGCTGGTCACGCCGGAGATGTTCCTGACCGGGTACGCGATCGGCGACGGCATCGCCCGCCTGGCCGAGCCCGCCGACGGGGACGCCGCCGCCGCGATCGCCGGCATCGCCGCGCGGCACGGCCTGGCGATCGCGTACGGCTACCCGGAGCGCGCCGCGGACGCGGTCTTCAACTCCGCCCAGCTGATCTCCGCGGACGGCACCCGCCTGGCCAACTACCGCAAGACCCACCTCTTCGGCTGCTTCGAGCGCGACCACTTCACGCCGGGCGAGCAGCCGGTCGTCCAGGCCGACCTGGGCGGCCTGCGGGTCGGGATCATGATCTGCTACGACGTCGAGTTCCCGGAGAACGTCCGCGCGCACGCCCTCGCCGGCACCGACCTGCTGCTGGTGCCGACCGCGCAGATGCACCCGTACCAGTTCGTCGCCGAGTCGCTGGTGCCGGTGCGGGCCTTCGAGAACCAGATGTACGTGGCGTACGTCAACCGGGTCGGCCACGAGGGCGAGTTCGAGTTCGTGGGGCTGTCCGCCCTCGCCGGGCCGGACGGGTTCGCCCGCGCCCGGGCCGGGCGCGGCCCGGAACTCGTCCTCGCCGACGTGGACCCCGCCTTCCTGGCCGCCTCCCGCGAGGCCGGCCCCTACCTGAAGGACCGCCGCCCCGGCCTCTACGGGTCCCTGATCTGAACCTCCTCCCACACCCCTCTGATCCTCGTTCCGCGCAAGGAGTCCGTACCCCATGACGTCCACGGTGCCCAACGCCGTCGAGCACGCAGACGAGCAGCAGCCGCCGATCACCATGTTCGGCCCGGACTTCCCGTACGCGTACGACGACTTCCTCGCCCACCCGGCGGGCCTCGGCCAGATCCCGGCGACCGAGCACGGCACGGAGGTCGCGGTCATCGGCGGCGGCCTGTCCGGCATCGTGGCCGCCTACGAGCTGATGAAGATGGGCCTCAAGCCCGTCGTCCACGAGGCCGACAGGATCGGCGGCCGGCTGCGCACCGTGGGCTTCGAGGGCTGCGACGAGTCGCTCACCGCCGAGCTGGGCGCGATGCGCTTCCCGCCGTCCTCCACGGCGTTGCAGCACTACATCGACCTGGTGGGCCTCACGACCCGCCCCTTCCCCAACCCGCTGGCCGAGGCCACTCCCTCGACCGTCGTGGACCTCAAGGGCGAGTCGCACTACGCCGAGACCATCGACGACCTGCCGCAGGTCTACCGCGACGTCGCCGAGGCGTGGAACAAGTGCCTCGAAGAGGGCGCCGACTTCTCCGACATGAACCGGGCGATGCGCGAGCGGGACGTGCCGCGCATCCGCGAGATCTGGGCGAAGCTCGTCGAGAAGCTCGACAACCAGACCTTCTACGGCTTCCTCTGCGACTCCGACGCCTTCACGTCCTTCCGGCACCGGGAGATCTTCGGCCAGGTCGGCTTCGGCACCGGCGGCTGGGACACCGACTTCCCCAACTCCGTCCTGGAGATCCTGCGGGTCGTCTACACCGAGGCCGACGACCACCACCGCGGCATCGTCGGCGGCTCCCAGCAGCTGCCGCTGCGGCTGTGGGAGCGCGAGCCGGAGAAGATCGTGCACTGGCCGTACGGCACCTCGCTGGCCTCGCTGCACGAGGGCGGCGAGCCCCGCCCGGCCGTGACGCGGCTGAACCGCACCGCGGGCAACGGCATCACGGTCACGGACGCCGACGGCGACATCCGCACCTACCGGGCGGCGGTCTTCACCGCCCAGTCCTGGATGCTGCTGTCGAAGATCCAGTGCGACGACTCGCTCTTCCCGATCGACCACTGGACCGCCATCGAGCGCACCCACTACATGGAGTCCTCCAAGCTCTTCGTGCCCGTGGACCGGCCGTTCTGGCTGGACAAGGACGAGGAGACGGGCCGCGACGTCATGTCGATGACGCTCACCGACCGGATGACCCGCGGCACCTACCTGCTGGACGACGGCCCGGACAAGCCGGCCGTGATCTGCCTGTCGTACACCTGGTGCGACGACAGCCTGAAGTGGCTGCCGCTGTCCGCCGGCGAGCGGATGGAGGTCATGCTGAAGTCGCTCGGCGAGATCTACCCGAAGGTCGACATCCGCAAGCACGTCATCGGCAACCCGGTGACGGTCTCCTGGGAGGACGAGCCCTGCTTCATGGGCGCGTTCAAGGCCAACCTGCCCGGTCACTACCGCTACCAGCGGCGCCTGTTCACGCACTTCATGCAGGACCGGCTGCCCGAGGACAGGCGGGGCCTCTTCCTCGCCGGCGACGACATCTCCTGGACGGCGGGCTGGGCCGAGGGCGCCGTCCAGACCGCGCTGAACGCGGTCTGGGGCGTCATGCACCACTTCGGCGGCGAGACCGACGCGGCCAACCCCGGCCCCGGCGACGTCTACGACGAGATCGCGCCGGTGGAGCTCCCGGAGGACTGACCGGCCGGACGCCGGCCGGGCCTCACACCCCGGCCGCGCGGGCCTTCTCGTAGACCCGCGCGGCCACGTCCTTGAGCTCCTCGGCGTCCCTCGGGGTGCTCTGGAGATCCACCAGCACCTCCTCCAGGCCGATCGCGGCGTACGGCACGAGGTCCTCGACGATCTGGTCGACGCTGCCCTGGAAGGGCCGGCGGTCCGGGCCCTCGTACGGCTTCGGCGCGTACTCCGCGTTCACCCGCACCACCGTCCGCAGCGGCTCCGTGCGGCCCCGCTCGTCGGCCAGCTCCCGCAGCCGGTGCCACTGCGCGGCCAGGGCGTCGGCGTCCATGCCCACCGGCAGCCAGCCGTCGGCGTGGTCGACGAGCCGGCGCTGCGCCCTGGGGCCGTTCGCCGGCAGCAGGACGGGGATGGGCCGGGCCGGCTTGGGGCCGACCGCCGCCGACTCGACCTTGGTGAGCCGCCCGTCGTAGCGGACCGGGTCCGGGCCCCACACCGCGCGGCACACCCCGATCAGCTCGTCCAGGACCTGGCCCCGCTCCTCGAACGGGCGGACCGACGCCGCCGCGTACTCGTCGAGGGACCAGCCCGTGCCGAACCCGGCGACCACCCGGCCGCCGCTCGCCGCGTCCAGGCTGGCGAGCGCCTTGGCGAGCTGGAACGGCACGTGCAGCGGCGCCACCAGCACGCCGGTGCCCAGCTCGGCCCGCTCGGTGGCCGCCGCCGCCAGCGTGAGCGTCACCAGCGGGTCGGCCACGTGCCGGTAGGCGTCCGGCCAGGGCAGGCCCTCGACGCCGTACAGGCCCTGGGTGGCGGGCTCCGGGAACAGGGCGCGCTCGAACACCCACAGGCTGTCGTAGCCGATCCGCTCGGCCGCGCGGGCCACGTCGGGCACGTCCCTGCCGAGGCCGTACTGCCGCATCTGGGGGAGGCCGAGGCCGAGCCGGATCGCCATGCCGTGTGCTCCTTCGCAGTCGGGGTACCGATGGTCAACGCCCGAGTGGCGTACGGGAGTTCCGGGTGCCGTGTCAGTCGGGGAGCGGCGTGAGCATCATCCGGCCGGCCAGGCCCACCGCCGCGTCCAGCCGCTCGGTGAACTCGGCCGCGAGCTCGGGCAGCCGCCGCAGCGCCCACAGCGCCCGCGCCGCCGACCAGGCGGCGTCCCGCGCGCGCTCCAGGCTCCACGCGCCGAGCAGATGCGTGAGCGGGTCGGCGATCTGCAGCAGGTCGGGACCCGGCATCAGATCCTCGCGGATGTGCTCCTCCAGCGTCACGAGGAGATCGCCCACGCGGTCGAACTCGTCCTCCAGCTCGACCGGTTCGCAGTCGAGCGTGCGGCAGGCGTCCACGACGGCGAGCGCGAGGTCGTGCCCGATGTGCGCGTTGATGCCCGCGAGCGCGAACTGCGGCGGCCGTACGCCGGGATGGCGGCGGAGCTGGAACAGCGGCTGCCAGCAGGCCGGCGGACGGCGGTCCGCCGCGACCGCGTCCACGGCCGCCAGGTAGCGCTCCGCGAACCGCACGTCCAGCGTGATCGCGGCCCGCGGGTCCGGGAAGCACCCGGCGTCGACGTGGTGGTCGACGGCCTCGGTGACGGCGAGGTAGACGCGGTTGAAGACCGCGACCCCGTCCTGTGCGGGCAGGGCCGCGGCCAGCGCGCGCATCCGGGAGACGACCGCGTCCACGGGAGTGGTGAACTCTTCCAACTGCGTCATGGGGGCAGGGTCCCAGCCCCGGACCGGCCCCGGGGCCGGCGGGCCCGGCGCTTCCCCAGAACGGGGGAACGCCGCTCCCGCGCGCGGGCCCGCGGCTCGGCGTCCTCGTACGTCCTCGTACGCCTACGGCGTGGCCTCGTCGTCGTAGCGGGACGTGCCCTCGTCCAGCAGCGGCCGCTGCGTCTTGAGATGCGCCGGGGCGAAGGCCCGCAGCGCGTGGTAGCCGGTGATGACGACGAGCGTGCCGAGGGCGATGCCGCTCAGCGAGAACGTGTCGGTGAACGTCATCGAGACGTTGCCGACGCCGATGATGACGCCCGCCGCGGCCGGTACCAGGTTCAGCGGATTGCGCAGGTCCACCCTGGCGTTGATCCAGATCTGGGCGCCGAGCAGGCCGATCATGCCGTACAGGATGACGGTGATGCCGCCGAGCACCCCGCCCGGGATCGCGGCCACCACCGCGCCGAACTTGGGGCAGAGCCCGAACAGCAGGGCGAAGCCGGCGGCGGCCCAGTAGGCGGCCGTGGAGTAGACGCGGGTCGCGGCCATCACACCGATGTTCTCGGAGTACGTCGTGGTGGGCGGGCCGCCGGCCGCGGTGGACAGCATCGAGCCGACGCCGTCGGCGGCGATCGCCGTACCGAGCTTGTCGTCCAGCGGGTCGCCGGTCATCTCACCGACCGCCTTGACGTGCCCGGCGTTCTCCGCGACCAGCGCGATCACGACCGGCAGCGCGACCAGGATCGCCGACCACTCGAAGGACGGCCCGTGGAAGGAGGGCAGGCCGATCCAGTCGGCGTCGGCGACGCCGGAGAGGTCCAGCCGCCAGTGGTCGGTGACCTCGCCGCTCGCGTCGGCCGAGTGGATGCGGCCGAAGATCCGGTCGAGCGCCCAGGAGACGCCGTAGCCGAAGAGCAGGCCCAGGAAGATCGCGATCCGGGACCAGAAGCCGCGCAGACAGACGACGGCCAGACCGGTGATGAGCATCACCAGCAGCGCGGTCCACTGGTCCTGCGGCCAGTAGGTGGAGGCGGTGACCGGGGCGAGGTTGAAGCCGATCAGCATCACCACCGCGCCGGTGACGATCGGCGGCATGGTCACGTGGATGATCCGCGCGCCGAAGCGCCGTACGGCGAGCCCCGCCAAGAGGAGCACCGCGCCGACCACGAGGACCGCGCCGGTCACCGTGGCGCTGGTGCCGCCCTGGGCCCGGATCACCGCCGCGACGCCCACGAAGGACAGCGAGCAGCCCAGGTAGCTCGGTACCCGGCCGCGGGTGGCGAGCAGGAAGACCACCGTGGCGACGCCCGACATCATGATCGCGAGGTTGGGGTCCAGGCCCATCAGGACCGGCGCCACGAAGGAGGCCCCGAACATCGCGACCACGTGCTGGGCGCCCAGCCCGGCGGTGCGCGGCCAGGTCAGCCGTTCGTCGGGCCGGACCACCGTTCCGGGCGCCGGGGTGCGTCCGTCGCCGTGCAGTTTCCAGCGGACGCCGAGATCCATGTCAGGTGTCGCTTTCGTCGTACGTGCAGTGCCGGACCATTGTCACGGCTGGTCGCGGTCGCTCCGTACCGGCCGGCGGCCGCCGGCCTCCTTCGGGCGGTCCCGGTCGCCGGAGCGCAGCACGCCCGCGAACACCGCGAGGCCGCCCGACAGGACGGTCACCAGGGCGAACGACACCACCAGGCTGGTCGCCTGCGCCAGCGTGCCGATCGCGCTGGGGGCGATCAGCCCCGAGGTGTAGGTGATGGTCGCGACGCCCGCGATGGCCTGGCTGGGGTTCGGGCCGCTGCGGCCGGCCACGGCGAAGCACAGCGGGACCACCACGGCGATGCCCAGCCCCGTCAGCGCGAAGCCCGCCATGGCCGTCACCGGGTGGTCGCCGAGGACGATCAGCGCGCCGCCCACGGTGGCGAGGACCCCGCCGGTGCGCACCGTGCGGACCGAACCGTAGCGGTCCACCACCTTGTCGCCCGCCATCCGGGCGAGCGCCATGGTGAGCGTGAAGCCGGTCGTGCACGCCGCGGCGAGCCCCGCCGACGCGCCCAGCTCGTCCTCCAGGTAGATGGCCGACCAGTCCAGGCTCGCGCCCTCGGCGAACACCGCGCAGAACCCGACCGCGCCGATCAGCAGCGCCGACCGGGGCGGCAGCGCGAACCGGGGCGGCGGCTCCTCGTCCTCGGCGGGCTGCAGGTCCAGCACCCAGGTGCAGGCGACCAGCCCCAGCAGGGTGAGGCAGGCCGCCGCCAGCGTGTGGTGCAGCCGGGCGTCCGTGCCCAGGTGGGCGGCGAGCGTGCCGCCGGCCGAGCCGACCAGCGCGCCCGCGCTCCACATGCCGTGCAGGCCGGACATGATCGAGCGGCCGAGGCGGTTCTCGACCTCCACGCCGAGCGCGTTCATCGCGACGTCCGACATGCCGGCCGTGGCGCCGAAGGTGAACAGGGCCAGGCAGAGCGCGAGCAGGTTGGGCGCGAGGGAGGGCAGGGTCAGCGACAGCGTCCACAGCACGAGCAGCCCCCGCAGGGCCGTCCGGGCGCCGAAGCGGTGGCTGACCCGGCCCGCCAGCGGCATGGCGAGGGAGGCGCCGAGGGCGGGGAAGGCGAGCGCGAGGCCGAGCTGGCCGGGGCTCACCGAGGCGTGGTCCTGGATCCACGGCACCCGGGTGGCGAACGAGCCGGTGACCCCGCCGTGCACGGCGAACACGGCGGCCACGGCGTACCGGGCGCGTATCACCTCTCGGTGCTCGTGGACCACGTCTTTCATGTTCCCGCCCCTCGTCCCGTCCCGTCATCGGCCCTGTCCGCGGGTAAACTATCAGGGAGCCTGCCTGATAGATAGGTGGCGGAGACGCCCGGTGGGGCGTGGCACGAGGCGTCATCTGGAAGGATCCCGGCATGCCCGCATCCCCGAGCACCGCCCGGGCCATCAACGACCGGCTCGCCCTGCGGCTGCTGCAGCAGGAGGGCCCGCTGACGGCCGGGCAGCTGAAGCAGCTGACCGGCCTGTCCCGGCCGACGGTCGCCGACCTCGTCGACCGCCTCTCCGCCGCCGGCCTGATCGACGTGGTCGGCGAGGCGGGCGAGCAGCGGCGCGGGCCCAACGCCAAGCTGTACGGCATCGTCGCCGACCGCGCCCACCTGGCCGCCCTCGACGTCCGCACCGAGGGCGTCTCCGTGGTCGTGTCCGACCTGCTCGGCCGGGTGCTCGCCGAGGCCTCCGTGCCGATCGGCGACGACACCGGCACCGGGTCCGCGGTGGAGCTGGCGGTGACGCTGGTGGAGCGGACGGCGAAGCAGGCGGGGGCGGCGGGGGCGCCCGCGCGCGAGGGCGTCGGGGAGTGGGGAGGGCTGCACACCGTCGGCATCGGCGCGCCCGGCCTGATCGACCCCGGCACCGGCGACCTGCGCGACTCCTCCGGCCTGCCCGCCTGGCACCGCCGGCTGGTCGCGGCCCTGCAGGAGCGCCTGCCGGACACCCGCGTCATCGTCGAGAACGAGACCAATCTCGCGGCGCTGGCCGAGCAGCGGGAGGGGGCCGCCCGCGACCGGGACACCTTCGTCCTGCTGTGGCTCGGCCGGGGGACGGGTGCGGCCGTGGTGCTGGACGGGGCGCTGCGGCGGGGTGCGTCCGGGGGCGCGGGGGAGATCGGGTTCCTGCCGGTGCCGGGCACGGACGGGCCGCCGTCGGCGACGGACTGCACGGGGGGCTTCCACTCGCTGGCGGCGGCCGGGGCCGTCGTGGAGCTGGCCCGGGCATGCGGGGTCCGTGCGGCCGGCGGGCGGGCGGGAGCCGCCGAGCTGGTGCGGGGGGCGGTGGCGGCGGTGCCGGCCGGCGGCGGCGCCCTCGCGGCGCCCCCGGGCGGGTCGGCCGACGCCCGTTTCCTCGACGCCCTCGCCGACCGGCTCGGCCTCGGCGTCGCCTCCGTCGTGGCGGTCCTGGACCCGGGGTGCGTGGTGCTCGGCGGGGAGGTCGGCCACGCCGGGGGCGAGGTACTCGCCAGGCTGGTTCTCGAGCGGGTGCGGCGGATGTCACCGCTGGTCACGGAGGTGCGGGCCGGTGCCCTGGGCGGCGCCGCCGTACTGCGCGGGGCGCTGCTGACCGCGCGGGACCGGGCCCAGGACGAGCTGTTCGCGCCCCCGGGCCGGTAGCTCACGCCCGGTGGCCGCCGACGTGCACCGCCAGGTACTCCTCGAAGGTGCCCTTGCCCACCGCGTGCTCCGGCGCGAGGTGCCCACCGGCGCGGAAGGCCCGGTACGCGCGCCCCCACAGCGGTACCCGCACGACCGCCCGCCGGCGGCCCGTGGCCCTGAGGTACGAGCGGGCCAGCGACTCGACGGTGCGCACCTCCGGCCCGCCCATGTCCGCGACCCGCCCGGCCGGCCCGCCGGCGGCCAGCTCCGCGAGCCGCGCCGCGACCTCCGCGACCTCGATCGGCTGGTCCCGCACGCCGGCCGGCAGCGGCATGACCGGCGGCCTGGCCAGACTGTCGAACAGCCGGACGAGGAAGTCGTGGAACTGCGTCGTCCGCAGCACGGTCCAGCCCAGCCCCGACTCCTCGACGAGCCGCTCCACGGCGTGCTTCGTCGTGTAGTAGCCGAACGGCACCAGGTCGACCCCGACGATCGAGATGTAGACCAGATGGCCCACTCCGGCCCGCCGCGCCGCCGCGGTCAGATGGGCCGCCGCCTCCTCGTCACCGCCGCGCGGCGTGCTCGCGCAGTGCACCACCGTGTCCGCGCCCGCGACGGCCGCGTCCAGCGCGCCGCCGCCCTCGCGCAGGTCGACGGCGTAGGGCTGGGCGTGCCGGCTGAGCACCCGCACGTCGTGCCCGTCCGCGCGCAGCCGCTCGGTGACGTGCCGGCCGAGGGTTCCGGTGCCGCCGGTCACCAGGATCGTGGTCATGCTGTTCAGCCCCTTAGGACGCCGCGCGCTCCCGGGGAGCGCTCTTCGCCAGCCGGGGGGCCGAGCAGCCGCCGGGACAACCGCGGGGCGGCGCTGCACGGCCGCGCGGGCTGACGCCGTACGCCTTCCAGCTTGTCCGGGTCGGGCACCGCTCGCAGGTCGGGGATGGTGAGACCCGGCGGCGGGCAAGGGCCGTCGTCACCGCCGCCGGGCCCGTCCTGGCCGGGGTCAGCAGGCGCCGAGGTCCTGCCAGACCCCCCACTCACCGGTGGTTCCGGGCTCCTCGCCCTTCGTCCACCACTTCGCCCTCCACGAGTGCCCCGTGCGGGACGCGGCCGAACCACCGCCGTACTCCGCGCTCGCGCGCCACGCGGGCGGGAAGCAGGCGCCCGGGGTCGGGGTCGTCGGGTCCGGCGAGGGCGGGGTGCCCGAGCCCGGTTCCACCACCGTGGTGCCGCGCGCCAGGTTCCCGGCGAGCGCGTAGGTGAGCGGGTAGGTCGTGCCGGAGACGTCCACCGTCCGGTTCCACGGGGTGGACACCGGCAGACAGGAGTCGAACGACAGCCCCACCGACGCGCCGGGCGCCGGGGTCCGCCGGGCCGGCAGCTTCAGCGAGACCCGTGGAAGTCGCCCCCGGGCCCGCCCACGGGCGACCCGGTGTGGTCGCTGCTGGTCACCCTGGCGCCGAAGCCCGACTGGCCGGAGGCGTCGGCCGGAGCCGCGGTGGAGTGGTCGAACCGTAACGCCGTACCGCCCGGCAGCGTCGTCCCAGTGTTGTCGGTGAACTTCACCTCGGGGGCGATCGGGTAGTTGGACCCGCCGAGCCCGAACTCCCCGGACTCCACGCCGATGTTCACGGCCCGGGTGGACAGCGCCTTGTCCGAGACCCGGTTGCCGGATCTGTGCCGCGCGAAGGACGGCACGGCCGGTTCCTCTCCACGGAGTTGCGCAGACCCCAGAAAGGAGTAGACCAATGCGTCAACAGGTCTGCACCAATCCAAGCGGACGGGCGCGGACGGGAGTTGGGGGCCCGTCCCGCCCGAGACGTCCGGGACTGCGCGCCTTGTGAGCCACTCCACACCGCCCGCCCGTCTGGATTCCGACCCGGCGTGGCACACTTGCCCTGTACCAGTAGCAGCGCACTCCGGGGTCGGTGAAAGTCCGAACCGGCGGTTACAGTCCGCGACCCGGTCGCCTCCAGCGGCCGGTTGACCAGGTGCAATTCCTGGACCGACGGTTAAAGTCCGGATGGGAGGCAGTGCGCGGCGAGTGGGCATCCGTGCGCGCCGCCGATGGTGGTCGTCCCCCGCGGGGAGGCTCCGTCCGGTGTCGCCCCCGGTGTTCTCGCTCGTTTCCTCTGTCGTCCCGACAGCCCCGGAGTCCGTGCCCGAAGAGGCAGGAGGACCCGGGAAGTGTTCACCGGAATCGTCGAAGAGCTGGGTGAGGTCACCGCCGTCGAGAATCTCGGCGACGCCTCCCGCTTCCGGCTCCGCGGCCCCGTCGTGACCGAAGGGGCACGGCACGGCGACTCCATCGCCGTCAACGGCGTCTGCCTCACCGTCGTGGAACACGAGGGCGACGAGTTCACCGCCGACGTCATGGCCGAGACCCTCAAGCGCTCCAGCCTGGGCGTCCTCACCGTCGGCTCCCGGGTCAACCTCGAACGGCCCACCGCCGTGGGCGCCCGCCTCGGCGGCCACATCGTGCAGGGCCACGTCGACGGCACCGGCACCGTCCTGGAGCGCACCCCGTCCGAGCACTGGGAGATCGTGCGGATCTCGCTCCCGGAGGACCTCGCCCGCTATGTCGTGCACAAGGGCTCCATCACGGTCGACGGCATCAGCCTCACCGTCGTCGAGGCGGGCGCCGACCACTTCACCGTCAGCCTGATCCCCACCACCCTCGCCCTGACCACCCTCGGCCGCAAGCAGCCCGGCGACCCGGTCAACCTGGAGGTCGACATCATCGCCAAGTACGTGGAGCGGCTGCTGGCCGGTCGGGAGGCCATCCGGTGAACTGGCTCAACTCCGAGGCCTTCAGCCTCTTCGGCCAGCGCATCATGTGGTCGGACATGATCGGCAACGTGATCGGCCTGACCGCCCTGGCGCTCGGCTGGCGCCGCTCGATCTGGACCTGGCCCGCCCAGTTCGTCTCCGGCCTGATCCTGTTCGCCGCCTTCGCCACCGCCCACCTCTCCGGCAGCGCGGGCAAGCAGATCGTGGTGATGCTCGTCGCCGGATACGGCTTCTGGCAGTGGAACCGCGGCCGGCGGCAGGCGCAGGACGGCTCGATCGCCGTCCGCTTCGCCACCTGGCGGGAGCGCGGCATCCTGCTCGCCGCGGCAGCCCTCGGCACCCTCGCCGTCGGTGGCCTGTTCACGGCGTACCCGGCACTGTCCTGGGACCCCTGGCCGGACGCGTACATCTTCGTCGGCACCGTCGTCGCGATGTACGCCCAGGCGCGCGGCATGGTCGAGTTCTGGTTCGCCTGGCTGCTCGTCGACCTGGTCGGCGTGCCCCTGAACTTCGCCAACGGCTTCGCCTTCTCCGGCTTCGTCTACGTCATCTACGGCGCGCTCGTCCTGTGGGGCATGCGCGACTGGTGGCTGCGCTCCCGCCGGGACGCGCGGCCCGTCCCGGAAGGAGCACCGGCATGACCGCGGCCCCCGTCCTCTGCAGCACGGACGACTTCGACCTCGCCCTCGACCCGGTCGAGCAGGCCGTCGCCGACATCGCGGCCGGCCGCCCGGTCGTCGTCGTCGACGACGAGAACCGCGAGAACGAGGGCGACCTCGTCATCGCCGCCGAGAAGGCGACCCCCGAGATCGTCGCCTTCATGATGAGCGAGTGCCGCGGCCTGATCTGCGCCCCGATGGAGGGCGAGGAACTGGACCGGCTGCGGCTGCCGCAGATGGTCGAGGACAACACCGAGTCGATGAGCACCGCGTTCACCGTCTCGGTGGACGCCTCCGCCGCCCACGGGGTGACCACCGGCATCTCCGCGGCCGACCGGGCGACCACGCTCCAGCTGCTCGCGAGCGGCACCGCCGAGCCCACCGACCTCGTCCGCCCCGGCCACGTCTTCCCGCTGCGCGCCCGGCCCGGCGGCGTCCTCACCCGCAACGGCCACACCGAGGCCGCGGTCGACCTCGCCCGCCTCGCCGGTCTGCGTCCGGCCGGCGCCATCGTCGAGATCGCCGGTGAGGACGGCCGGATGCTGCGCCTGCCCGAGCTGGTCCCGTTCGCCCGCAAGCACGGCCTGACGATCATCTCCATCGAGGACCTGATCGCCTACCGCCGCAGCGCCGAGCCCACCGTCCGCCGCGAGGCCGAGACCCGGCTGCCCACGGCCCACGGCACCTTCACGGCGTACGGCTACCGTTCCACCGTCGACGGCGTCGAGCACGTCGCGCTCGTCCACGGCGAACTGGGCACCGGCGAGGACGTCCTGGTCCGCGTCCACTCCGAGTGCCTCACCGGCGACGTCTTCCGCTCCCTGCGCTGCGACTGCGGCCCCCAGCTGGAGACCTCCCTGGAACGCATCCGGGACGAGGGCCGGGGCGTGGTGGTCTACCTGCGCGGGCACGAGGGCCGCGGCATCGGCCTGCTGTCCAAGCTCCGCGCCTACGAACTCCAGGAGCACGGCCGGGACACCCTGGACGCCAACCTGGAGCTGGGCCTGCCCGCCGACGCCCGGGACTACGCGGCCGGCGCGCAGATCCTCGCCGACCTCGGCGTGCGCAGCGTGCGCCTGATGACCAACAACCCGGAGAAGACCGACGCGCTCGTCCGGTACGGCATCGAGGTCACCGGGCGCGAGCCGATGCGCGTACAGGCGGGCGAGCACAACCTTGGCTACCTGCGCACCAAGCGGGACCGGATGGGCCACGACCTGCCCTGGCTGGACACGCCCGCTGTGACCACCTGCGGCAACCAGTGACACAGCGGCACGAGAACAACAAGAACAACAAGAGCAACAAGAACAACAAGAACAACGAGAACGAGGAACAACGTGAGCGGCAAGGGCGCACCGGAACTGTCCGTACGCGACGTGGGTGACCTGCGGGTCGCCGTCATCGCGGCGCAGTGGCACGAGAAGGTGATGAACGGTCTGGTCGACGGCGCCCTGCGCGCCCTGCACGACCTGGGCATCGACGAGCCGACCCTGCTGAGGGTCCCCGGCAGCTGGGAGCTGCCGGTCGTCGCCAAGGTCCTCGCGGGCCGCGGCTACGACGCGGTCGTCGCCCTCGGCGTCGTCATCCGCGGCGGCACCCCCCACTTCGACTACGTGTGCCAGGGCGTGACCCAGGGCCTCACCCAGGTCTCCGTCGACACCGGTGTCCCCGTCGGCTTCGGCGTGCTCACCTGCGACACCGAGGAGCAGGCCCTGGACCGGGCCGGCCTGGACGGCTCCAGCGAGGACAAGGGGCACGAGGCGGTGACCGCGGCGGTGGCCACCGCGGCTACGCTCCGTTCAGTATCCGAACCCTGGCGTTAGACCGGGCGGCACACCCCGTAGAGTGGGCGGCACCATGTCCAAGAAGACGTTCGAGGAGCTCTTCACCGAGCTCCAGCACAAGGCCGCCCACGGCGACCCCGCCACTTCCCGTACCGCGGAGCTGGTCGAGAAGGGCGTCCACGCCATCGGCAAGAAGGTCGTCGAGGAGGCCGCCGAGGTCTGGATGGCCGCCGAGTACGAGGGCAAGGAGGCGGCCGCGGAGGAGATCTCGCAGCTGCTGTACCACGTCCAGGTGATGATGGTCGCGCGCGGGATCTCCCTCGACGACGTCTACGCCCACCTCTGAAGCCGACCCCCACCCCACCGCGACACCCTGCGAACGAAGGAAGCCGACCTCATGCTGCGCATCGCCGTCCCCAACAAGGGTTCCCTCTCCGGCCCTGCGGCGGACATGCTGCATGAGGCCGGCTACCAGCAGCGCCGCGACTCCAAGGAACTGCGGATCGTCGACCCGGGCAACGACGTCGAGTTCTTCTACCTCCGCCCCCGGGACATCGCGATCTACGTCGCCTCCGGGCAGCTCGACATCGGCATCACCGGCCGCGACCTGCTGGTCGACTCCGGCGCCGACGCCGAGGAGATCCTGCCGCTGGGCTTCGCCCGCTCCACCTTCCGCTACGCCACCAAGCCGGGCACCGTCACCGGTCTGGCGGACCTGAAGGGCACCACGGTCGCCACCTCCTACGAGGGCATCGTCGCCGGGCACCTCGCCGAACACGGCATCGACGCCTCCGTGGTGCATCTGGACGGCGCCGTCGAGACCGCCATCCAGCTCGGTGTCGCCCAGGTCATCGCGGACGTCGTCGAGACCGGCACCAGCCTGCGCAACGCGGGCCTGGAGGTCGTCGGCGAGCCGATCATGCAGTCCGAGGCCGTGGTGATCCGCCGTACCGGCGCGGACGGCGAGGCGCCCAAGGTGCAGCAGTTCCTGCGTCGGCTCCAGGGCGTCCTGGTGGCCCGGACGTACGTGATGATGGACTACGACTGCCGCGTGGAGCAGCTGGAGAAGGCCGTCGCGCTCACCCCCGGTCTGGAGTCGCCGACCATCTCGCCCCTGCACAACGAGGGCTGGGTCGCGGTCCGCGCCATGGTCCCCGCGAAGAACGCCCAGCGCATCATGGACGACCTGTACGAGATCGGTGCCCGGGCCATCCTGACCACCGCCATCCACGCCTGCCGCCTCTGAGGAACACCGCACCGATGTCGGACCTGCCCGCGCTGCCCGTCA
This sequence comes from Streptomyces cinereospinus, assembly GCF_042430725.1. Classification (NCBI taxonomy): domain Bacteria; kingdom Bacillati; phylum Actinomycetota; class Actinomycetes; order Kitasatosporales; family Streptomycetaceae; genus Streptomyces; species Streptomyces cinereospinus. The sequence continues at coordinate 27,807 of NZ_JBHMCY010000025.1, forward strand.
CCTTCCGGCCGCGCCGCACCCGCGCCGTCCTGCTCTGCCTGGCCGTCCTGATCTTCGTCGTCGTGTCGTCGATCGCGCTGCTGCTGGACCGGCTGGGCCCCGGTGAACGGCTCACCTTCGTCTGCACGGCGGCCGTGCTGGCGAGTGTGGCACTGACGCTGGCCCGCCCCAAGGTCATCGCCGAGGAGACCGGCGTCACCGTCGTGAACTTCGCCAGCACCCGCCGGCTGGAGTGGGCGCAGATCGTGCAGGTGCACCTGCGGGTCGGCGACCCGTGGGTGTTCCTGGACCTCAGCGACGGCACCAGCCTGCCCGCGATCGGCATCCAGCCCGGCATCGCCAAGGCCCAGGCCATCGCCGACGCGCGCGCCCTGCGCGCCCTGGTCGAGGCCCGGTCCGGGGCCCGTCAGGACTGACGCGGAGCCGTTCGCCCTGCCGTACCGGCCGGTGTCTTGATTAATCTGGTGGCGGAGGCGCCGTCCGTGACGCCTCCGCCCCCGTGGTGCCGGCCGGTGCGCGGGGGTTCCTGCTACCCGAGGAGTGACCCCTTCCGGCGATGGACGGACCGTCCTGCAGTACCTGCGCCGCCCCCTGCCGACCCAGTGCGGAGGCGGCGGCCTCATGACCATCCCCCTGCTGCTGCTCGCAGCCGCTTTCCTGCTCATCCTCGCCAACGGCTTCTTCGTCGCGGCCGAGTTCGGCCTCGTCACGGTCGACCGCCCGGACGCCGAGAAGGCCGCCGCCGAGGGCGACCGGCGGGCCCGCCGGGTCGTCGAGTCGCTGAAGGAACTGTCGTTCCAGCTCTCCGGCACCCAGCTCGGCATCACCCTCACCTCCCTGGTCGTCGGCATGCTCGCCGAACCCGCCCTCGCCCGGCTGCTGGACGGCCCCCTCACCGCCGCCGGCGTCCCCGACGGCGCGGTGTCCGGAGTGGCCGTGGCCATCGGCATGCTGCTGGCCTCGGCGGTGCAGATGGTGGTCGGCGAGCTCGTCCCCAAGAACTGGGCGGTGTCCCGCCCCTTGCAGGTCGCGCGGTTCGTCGCCGGCCCGCAGTATGCGTTCGCACGCGCGTTCAGGCCGGTGATCGCCGCCCTGAACGGCGTCGCCAACCGTCTGGTCCGCGCGCTCGGCGTCGAGCCCGCCGAGGAGCTGGCCTCCGCCCGCACCCCCGGCGAACTCGTCTCGCTGGCCCGGCACTCGGCGCGCGCCGGCGCCCTGGAGCAGGACACCGCGGACCTCTTCGTCCGTACCCTGTCGCTCGGTGAGCTGACCGCGCAGCACGTCATGACCCCGCGGGTGAAGGTGAGTGCCCTGCAGTCCTCGGCGACCGCCGAGGACGTGGTCAACCTGACACGGGCCACCGGCCTGTCCCGCTTCCCCGTCTACCGGGAGCGGATCGACGAGGTCGTCGGCATGGTCCACCTCAAGGACGCGCTCGCCGTCTCCGCGCCGGAGCGGCTGCGCACCCCCGTCGGGCGGATCGCGCGGCCGCCGCTGCTGGTCCCCGAGACGCTGCCGGTCCGGCCGCTGCTCGCCCGGCTGCGCAGCGAGCAGCCGATCGCGGTCGTCGTCGACGAGTACGGCGGCACGGCCGGTGTCGTCACCCTGGAGGACATCGTCGAGGAGCTCGTCGGCGAGGTGCGGGACGAGCACGACGGTCACGACCTGCCCGAACTGGCCTCCGCCCCGCCGGAGGACGGCCGCCCCGCCTGGGACGCCGACGGCAGCTGCCGCGTCGACGTCCTGCGGCGCACCGGCCTGGACGTGCCCGAGGGCCCGTACGAGACGGTGGCCGGCCTGGTCGCCGACCTGCTCGGCCGGATCCCGGCCGTCGGCGACCGGGTCGAACTGCCCGGCTGGCGGCTGGCCGTGCGCCAGGTCGGGCACTACCGCGCCGAGCGGGTACGCGTCGTGCGCACCGCCCCGGTCGTGGAGGCGGTGCGATGAGCGTGCTCCACCTGCTGTTCGCGGCGCTGCTCGTGCTCGCCAACGGCTTCTTCGTCGGCGCCGAGTTCGCGCTGGTCTCGGTCCGCCGCAGCCAGATCGAACCGCTCGGCACCGCCCGGGCCCGCCAGGTGCTCCACGGCCTGGAGCGGCTGCCGCAGATGATGGCCGCCGCCCAGTTCGGCATCACGGTCTGCTCGCTGACCCTGGGCGCGGTCGCCGAGCCCACCGTGGCGCACCTGCTGGAGCCGGTCTTCGCCCGGCTCCACCTGCCCCACGCGGTGATCCACCCGCTGGGGTACGTCATCGCGCTCGCCACCGTCGTCTTCTTCCACCTCGTCATCGGCGAGATGGTCCCGAAGAACCTGGCGATGGCGGCGCCGGAGAAGGCGGCGCTGTGGCTGAGCCCCGGCCTGGTCGCCTTCGCCCGTCTCTGCCGGCCGGTCACGGTCGCCCTCGGCGCCTGCGCCCAGGGCGTGCTGCGGCTGTTCCGGGTCGAGCCCAGGGACGAGGTGGAGGCGGTGTTCACCAGCGAGCAGCTCAACCGGCTCGTGGAGGACGCCGGCCAGGCCGGCCTGCTCGACCCCGAGGAGGCCGAACGCCTGGAGGACGCCCTGGAGCTGGGCTCCCGCCCGGTCACCGACGTCCTGCTGCGGCGCGAGGCGCTGATCACGGTCAGGCCCTCGGTGACACCCGGCCGGATCATCGAGCTGACCGCCCGCACCGGGTTCTCCCGGTTCCCGGTGGCCGCCGAGAACGGGGCCTTCATGGGCTATCTGCACGTGAAGGACGTCCTCGACCTGGAGGAGTCGGAACGGGCCGTGCCCCAGCATCTGTGGCGCCCCATGACGACCCTGCGGTCCGAGCTGCCCCTGGACGACGCGCTCACCGTCATGCGCCGCGCCGCCACGCACCTGGCGCAGGTGGCGGACGGCTCCGGGCGGGTGCTGGGGCTGGTCGCGCTGGAGGACGTCCTGGAACTGCTGGTCGGTGAGGTACGGGATCCGGCGCACCGGGCGGCGCCGCCCGCGCCCGCGGTGTCCGGGCCCCGCTCGGGCGAGGAGGTGCTCGCCGGCTGAAACCGGCCGAGCACCGGGGCCGCGGGATCCGTCACCTGGCCGACGGGTCCTGCGGGCCCCTCCCCGACAGCACCTCACCGTACGCCTGCATCAGGTCCGGCAGCCGCAGCGTCGCCAGGTCCTCCCGCGACAGCGCGCCCGGGCAGGTCGACAACCGCAGGTCCCGGTACGCGCAGCTCTTCTCGTACAGCGTCCGCAGGAACCGCCCGTTGCCCAGTTCGTCGATCCAGCCCTGGTCGACCACGTGGCCCGCGATGGACCGCAGCTCCTCCAGCGACTCCTCGTCCCACAGGTCGCCGTTCTCGGCGGCCAGCACCTCGCCGATCGCGGTGAGTTCCAGGGGCCGGTACGAGGGGAAGTCCACGCGGGTCGTGAAGCGGGAGGAGAGCCCGGGGTTGGCGGCGAGCAGGCGGTCCATGCCCTCCGGGTAGCCGGCCAGGATGACCACCAGGTGGTCCCGGTTGTCCTCCGCCCGCTTCAGCAGCACCTGCAACGCCTCGTCGCCGTACGCGTCGCCCTTGCCATAGCCGGAGTTGGACAGCGAGTACGCCTCGTCCACGAAGAGCACCCCGCCGAGCGCGGAGTCGATCAGCTCGTTGGCCTTCACGGCGGTCTGCCCGAGGTACTCGCCGACCAGGTCGGCCCGCTGGGCCTCCACGAGGTGGTCGCCGCCGAGCAGCCCGAGGGCGTAGAAGACGCGGCCGAGGATGCGGGCGACCGTGGTCTTGCCGGTGCCGGACGGGCCGGAGAAGACGAAGTGCCGCTTGGGCGGCTGCACCGGCAGCCCCTGACCGGCCCGCAGCCGGGCCATGTTCAACTGCGCGGACAGGGCCTTCACCTGGCGTTTCACCGGCTCCAGACCCACCATGCGCTCCAGTTCGGCGAGCGCCTCCTCCAGCAGGGCGGGGTCGGCCGGACCGGCGGGCGCCGGCGGGGAGGGCACCGTCGCCTTCTCCCGCACCGCCGGATCGGTGACCGCGGGCGGCGGGCCGGCGGGCGGCGGCGCGGGGTCGGGCAGTCTCAGGTCCCGGCCCTCGGCGCCGAACAGCGGGTCGAGCGCGTCGGGGCCGTCGGCGAAGTCCTGCCCGGCGCCGGAAAGCGCGATCGAGGCGAGGTCGGCGGACTCGTCGTAGCCGTCGCCCTCGGCGATCGCCGCGAGCCGGGCGGCGGTGTCCATGAAAGCCGGGTCGACGCGGTGCACCGCCCGGTACAGGGGGAGCGCGGCGGCGGTGCGGCCGGTGCCCTCGTGGGCGCGGGCCAGCCAGTAGCGCAGCTCCTTGCGCTGCGGCTGCTCGCTGCGGCAGCGCATCAGGGCCGCCGACAGCAGCGGCTCGGCCTGCCCGTACATCTCCAGCCGGACCCGGGCCATGCCACCGAAGAGGCCGGCCTCGATGCCGAGCAGGGCGTCGCCGAGCAGCGGGTCGGTGTGCCGGACCAACTGCTCCCAGTCCTTGACCAGATAGGCGCGGCAGGCGTGCAGGAAGCGCACCTGCGGGTCGGTGTCGACGGGAGGCAGGCCCGCCAGCGCGCGGTCCAGCTCGGGGACGTGGCGGCCGTCCAGCCAGTGCGAGGCGTGCGCCAGCAGCAGGTCGCGCGGGCTCTCCAGCACGGGCTGCACCCACCAGCCCAGCCAGTACCAGGAGTTCAGCGTGCGCCGGTGCCGGGTGCGCTGCTCACCGAAGCGGTCGCGGTGCCGGAACATCCTGAGCAGCGCGGTGGTCGTGTCCACCCGCAGCGCGTGCAGCCCGAGCCAGCCGTCGGCCATCCCGGGGTCCAGCCGCACCGCGGCCCGGAACTCCTCCTCCGCCTGCGGGTACGCGCCCACGGTGTAGGCGTCCACGCCGCGCAGCCAGGCCAGGTCGGCCGGGGCCTCGGGGCCCTGCGTGCCGAAGTCCATCACGTCCCCCCACAAAGCGAGCCCCCGCTGGTTCGCCGCCGGGCCGTCGCCCGCCGGCCGACTTGGGTCGAAACTCTGTGCCGCGGACCGGAGTTGCGACGGTGCGCGGAGCAGCCGTGCACAGGTCGCACCGAGGGCATCGTACCCGCGGGCCGGTGCCCGCCGTAGGGTGCGGCAGTGCGCGTTCGGCGAGGTGGGAGCAGAAGGGGCGCGCCGCGTCTGGTGACCGAGGGTGAGCGGATCACGCCTCGGAGCGCCCGGCGGAGGTGCGCGCGGACAGAACGAAGCCCCCGATCACGGGGGAACAACCGGGGGCTCCGCGTCTGCCGGCGACCGGGTGCGGCCGCACATTGAGAACGTAAGTCCTGTACGGCCCCCCGGTCAAGCCGAGTTGGAGCACTCGGCAGAGTTCCGCCGCAAGGGTCTTTCACCGCCTCAGCACACCACGGACGGCCCGTCACCCTCGGTCACCGAACGGTCCGCGTCCGGCGCTCCCACGGGTCCCGGCAGCACCTCGTATCCCTTCGGCACCGCCTGCACCAGCAGGTCGGCGAAGGGCCGTGAGGGGTCCTCGGTGAAATGCCGCCGCTCCGCCGCGACCCACCCCGCCCAGAAGTCCCGCTGTTCCTCCCCGTCCCGGGACCGCCCCCGCGCCCAGGCGTCCTCGCTGGGCATCTCCAGCCACAGCAGCCGCGCCAGATGCGGGCGCAGGGCGCGCCGGCCGGCGCCGACGCCCTCGACCAGGATCACCGGCGCGGGCGGCAGCGGGCGGGGCGGCGCGAACCGGCGGGCCCGCCAGTCGTAGGGGGCGTAGTGGGCGGTCTCGCCCCGGCCGAGCGGCTCGATCACCTGGCCGAGCAGCCGGGGCGTCCAGGCGAACAACTCGTCGTGGCTGGCGATGTCGTCCAGGTGCAGCACCGGCGCGCCGCCCAGCGCGTCCGCCAACCGCCCGGCGAAGGTGGTCTTTCCGGAGCCCGCGTGCCCGTCGACGCCGATCAGGCGGACCGGGCCGCAGGACGGGGGCAGGGCGCGCAGCAGGCGGGCGAGCCCGCGGAGCGCGGCGGCCGGGGCGGGGCGGTACGGGTGCGACACGCCCCCATCATCCCCCAGCCCTTGCCAGTGGTCCCGGCCAATGCCGGCGGGCGTGGCACGGCCCGAAGTGCTGGCCGTGGCGGGCTCGGGCGGCCATAGTTGGCCCACACATCCGTGCACTGGACCCGCCCCGACTCGGACCCCGGGAGTCATCCGCCCATGAGCAGAGCCGCACAGCCCTCCCGCAGAGCCCTCCTGGCCGCCGCGGTCGCCACCGCCGTCGCGGGCGGCGCGGGCCCGGCGGCGGCCGCCCCGTCCGCCCACGCCGGCGACCCGGTGACGGCCGGCCCCGCCAGGACGCCGGCCGGCCCGGTCGACAACCGCTTCTGGACGACGTACACCGACTGGCGCGGGGGAGGCCACGAGGGCACCCGGGCCGTCCCCGGCGCCCGTCCGGGCGTGGCGATCGCCGTCCCGGCCGGCACCACGGCCTACCCGGACCCGCACACCGGCACCACCGCCGCCTGGGAGTACGCGACCTGGACCGGTCCGGAGCACCGGCCGGCCGTCCCCGCCACCGAGCTGATCGCCTCCTGGAACGCGCACACCCCGGCCGGCACCTGGATCCAGGCCGACCTGCGCGGCACCTACTCCGACGGCACTCAGACCCCCTGGTACGTCATGGGCCGCTGGGCGGCCGGCGACCAGGACATCAGGCGCACCTCGGTGGACGGCCAGAGCGACGGCAGGAGCACCGTCTGGACGGACACCCTCGCCGTCGACGACCCGTCCTCGGGCCTGCGCGTGGCCGCCTACCGCCTGCGCCTGACGCTCTTCCGCACGCCCGGCACCGCGCTCACGCCCACGGTCTGGCGGCTCGGCGCGATGGGCTCCGACGTCCCCGACCGCTTCACGGTCCCGGCCTCCACGCCTAGGCCGGCCCGGGAACTGATCGTGCCGAGGTACTCGCAGGAGATCCACCAGGGGCAGTACCCCGAGTACGACAACGGCGGCGAGGCCTGGTGCAGCCCCACCTCCTCGCAGATGGTCGTCGAGTACTGGGGCGGCCGGCTCACCGCCGAGCAGCTGGCCTGGGTCGATCCGGCCTACGCCGACCCGCAGGTGTGCCACGCGGCCCGCGCCACGTACGACCACCAGTACGCCGGCTGCGGCAACTGGCCCTTCAACGCCGCCTACGCGGCCACCTTCCCGGGCCTGCAGGGCGTGGTCACCCGGCTCGGCTCGCTCGCCGACCTGGAGACGCTGATCGTGGCCGGCATCCCCGTCATCACCTCCCAGTCCTTCCTGGAGAAGGAGCTGACCGGCGCGGGCTACGGCACCTCCGGCCACCTGATGACCGTGATCGGCTTCACCGCCGACGGCGACGTGATCGCCAACGACCCGGCGTCGCCGAGCAACGAGGCGGTGCGGCGGGTCTACGACCGGCGCGAGTGGGAGAACATCTGGCTGCGGACCAAGCGGTACAACGCCTCCGGCAAGGTCGTCTCCGGCACCGGCGGCGTCTGCTACCTGTTCTTCCCGGCGCGTCCGACCGCCGGCCAGCTGCTGGCGCTCGCGGCGGTGGGCGTGCGCTGAACCGCGCCGCGACGGTCCCCGGCCACGTGCCGGGGACCGTCCGCTGTGACCAACCTCTCCGGCCCGGAAGCCGCTCCCGGTGGCAAGGTGGACAGCACGGAGGGGGAGCACGGTGGGGGGAGTCCACTGCACGCACGACCCACAGCGAGAAGCCATGACCGCACAGTCAGCCACCGCCGCCCGCGTCCGCACCGGCGGCCCCTCGGACAACGGCCCCAAGATCGTCGAACACGTCATGGGCTGGGTCCTCGTCGTGGTGCTGGCGATGCTGGTGACCCAGCTGGGACTGCTGTGATCCGACGGGCAGGTTGACCTGCCATACTGCGGAGGTCCCGCCGCCCGTTAAAACCAGGGTCGAAAGTGAATATCAGCCACCAGCGCGACGCCGCCCGGCCCCGGGCGCGCGGCACCGAACGGTCGGCGGCGCGCCGCGCCGAGCTCCTCGCCATCGGGCGGAGGCTGTTCGCCGACACGTCCTACGACGCGCTCTCGATGGACGACATCGCCCGCCAGGCCCATGTCGCCAAAGGGCTGATCTACTACTACTTCCGGTCCAAGCGCGGCTACTACCTGGCCATCGTGCAGGACTCGGTCGCCGACCTGGTCGCCTTCGCGGCCGGCGGTCTGGAGCTCGCGCCCGTGGACCGGGTGCACCGCACGATCGACGGCTATCTGCGCTACGCGGAGCACAACCACGCCGCCTACCGCACGATCGTCAGCGGCGGCGTCGGCTTCGACACCGAGGTGCAGGCCATCCGGGACGGGGTGCGCGAGGTGATCGTCGCGACCGTCGCCGAAGGGGCGTACGGCCGGCGGGAGATCGCGCCGGTGGCGCGGATGGGCCTGCTCGGCTGGGTGTGCGCTGTCGAGGGCACCACCCTGGACTGGATCGACCGGCCGGGGCTCACCCGCGAGACCATGTGCGAGCTGCTGGTGAAGACCCTGGGCGGCGCCCTGCGGGCGATCGAGGAGCTGGACCCCGCGTATCCGGCCCCGGAGCCCGCCCGCCGGGGCGCGTGAAGCAGCGCGGGCAGCCGCGTGGGGGAGCACACGGGAAAGGCGGAGGTCTCGCGCACCCCCGCCCCCGGCACGGCTAGTGCCGCGGCAGGCAACGTTCGCCCCGTCGCGAAGCCCGGCACGCACTCCCGCACCGGACGCCGCTCCGCCACGGGCAGGCGTTGCCTGCCGCGGGACTAGTTGATCGCCTTGATCAGCTCACCGTTCGCGGTGTCCCCGCTCAGCTCCCAGAAGAAGGTGCCGCCGAGGCCCTGCTGGTTCTTGTACGCCATCTTGGTCGCGATGGTGGCGGGGGTGTCGTAACTCCACCAGTCGCTGCCGCACTTTGCGTAGGCGGTGCCGCCCACCGTGCCGGTCGCCGGGCACTTGGTCCTCAGCACCTTGTAGTCGTCGATGCCCTGCTCGTAGGTGCCGGCCGCCGGGCCGGTGGCCGTGCCGCCCGGGGCCGCCTGGGTGACGCCGGTCCAGCCGCGGCCGTAGAAGCCGATGCCGAGCAGCAGCTTGCCGGACGGGATGCCGAGGTCCTTGAGCCTGGCGATGGTCGCGGAGGTGTGGTTGACCGCCTTGGGGATGCCCGAGTAGGAGGTCAGCGGGGAGTGCGGGGCGGTCGGCCCGGTCGCGTCCCAGGCGCCGAAGTAGTCGTACGTCATCGGGTTGTACCAGTCGACGTACTGGGCCGCGCCGGCGTAGTCCGCCGCGTCGATCTTGCCGCCGGCGGCCGCGTCCGCCGGGATCGCCGCGGTGACCAGGTTGCCGGAGCCGAACGTGGCGCGGACCGCCGCCATGAGGTTCCTGTACGCCGCCCGGCCGCTGGTGTCGCAGCCGGCGCCGCAGGCGTTCGGGTACTCCCAGTCGATGTCTATGCCGTCGAAGACGTCCGCCCACTGGGAGTTCTCGACCAGGTCGTAGCAGGACTGGGCGAACGCGGCCGGGTTCTTCGCGGCCTCGCCGAAGCCGCCCGACCAGGTCCAGCCGCCGAACGACCAGAGGACCTTGAGACCGGGGTGCTTCTTCTTCAGCTCGCGCAGCTGGTTGAAGTTGCCGCGCAGCGGCTGGTCCCAGGTGTCCGCGACACCGTCCACCGACTCGGCGGCGGTGTGCGTGCGGTCGGTGGCGGCGTAGGCGTCGCCCATCGCGCACTTGCCGCCGGTGACGTTGCCGAAGGCGTAGTTGATGTGGGTGAGCTCGGCGGCGGAGCCGGAGGTCTCGATGTTCTTGACGAGGTACTTGCGGTCGTAGGTGCCCCATTCGGTGAAGTAGCCGACGACCCTGGAACCGGCGGCCTGCTCCCCGGCCGGTGCGGCCGGCGCGGCCGTGGCGGCGCCGACGCCGGAGAGGAGACCGGCACCGAGGGCGGCGGAACAGGCGGCGGCGACGAGCGCCCGGAAGCGGGCGCGGGGGCTGAGACGGATGTGCATCGGAGGGTCTCCTCGTGGGGGAGAGGGGGACTGCCGATTGGCATGAACGCGATGAAGCGTTGGTGATCCGCCACAGTAGGAGGACTAGACCAGTCGGTCAATGGTGCGGACCAAGATGCCGGGCCGGGAGGATCCTGAAGTAAGCGGTCGTTAACTGGTGACGCGGTGCGTCCGATCGGGCATACTCACAGCGCGCAGCCGCTGGTCAGCGTCTTTCCGCGACCCGGGAGCCGGAGCATCGGCCGCGACAGTGAGACCCGGCGGAGCCGCCCACCCATGGCGCACGTCCGCCGCCGCGCCCGAGAGGGAGGAGAGCGTCGCCATGCCCGACCGCGCCCCGCAGCAGGTGGACCGGCTACTGCCCACGGACGAGGCACGGGACCTGATCTCGCTCGTCCGCGACATCGCCCAGCGCGAGATCGCCCCGCGCGCGGCCGAGGAGGAGGACGCCGGACGCTTCCCGCGCGACGTCTTCACCCTGCTCTCCCGCTCCGGACTCCTCGGCCTGCCGTACGACGCCGACTACGGCGGCGGCGACCAGCCGTACGAGGTCTACCTCCAGGTCCTCGAAGAGCTCGCCGCGGCCCGGCTGACGGTCGGCCTCGGCGTCAGCGTGCACACCCTCGCCTCCTACGCCCTGGCCACCCACGGCACCAAGGAGCAGCGGGCCGAGCACCTGCCCGCGATGCTCGGCGGCGGCCTGCTCGGCGCCTACTGCCTGTCCGAGCCGGCCTCCGGCTCCGACGCGGCCGCCCTGCGCACCAGGGCCGTCCGCGACGGCGACGACTGGGTGATCACCGGCACCAAGGCGTGGATCACCCACGGCGGTGTCGCCGACTTCTACACCGTCATGGCCCGCACCGGCGGGGAGGGCCCGCGCGGCATCACGGCCTTCCTGGTGCCCGGCGGCGCCGAGGGGCTGAGCGCGGCGGCGCCCGAGAGGAAGATGGGCATGAAGGGCTCGCCCACCGCCCAGGTCCACCTCGACGGTGTGCGCGTCCCCGACGCCCGGCGCGTCGGCGAGGAGGGGCAGGGCTTCGCGATCGCCCTGGCCGCGCTCGACTCCGGGCGGCTCGGCATCGCGGCCTGCGCGATCGGGCTGGCCCAGGCGGCGCTCGACGAGGCCCTCGCCTACGCCGCCGAGCGCCGCCAGTTCGGGCGGCCGATCGCCGACTTCCAGGGGCTGCGCTTCCTGCTCGCCGACATGGCGACGCAGATCGAGGCGGGCCGCGCGCTGTACCTGGCGGCGGCACGGCTGCGCGACGCCGGGCGGCCGTTCGCCCGGCAGGCGGCGATGGCCAAGCTGCACTGCACCGACGCCGCCATGAAGGTCACCACGGACGCCGTCCAGATCCTCGGCGGCTACGGCTACACCGCCGACTTCCCGGTCGAGCGGTACATGCGCGAGGCCAAGGTCCTCCAGATCGTCGAGGGCACCAACCAGATTCAGCGGATGGTCATCGCCCGTCACCTCGCGGGCCCGGAGACGCGCTGAACTGCCCCGGTCCGACCAGGGGCGCCGCCAGCCGGACCCACTCCGGGTCGTGGCGCCCCGGCAGGGTGCGGCCGCGGTGGGCCCAGCTGCGCATCAGCTCGCGGTGGACCGGCGGGTCGGGGAGCGGCTGGGGAGGCGGCGGCGGGACGGGAGCCTGCGGGGGGGGGCGTGCGGGGCGTGCGGGGGGCGCGGAAGCGATTCTGCGTACCGGGGAACGTGCGCGCGGTACTGACGCCCGGTCGTGGAGGAGGTGGGGGTCATACCTGGGCAACGCGACGGTAGGACAGGTCGCCCGCCCGGGGAATCGGGCGTGAGTTCACGCACCGTCCTGTTCCGTCCCTGGCCGCCGCCGCGCTGCTGACATACCGTCAACCCCACTGCGTCCGGGGAGGTCCGCCGTGGCCGACGACCGTCCGGTGCCGCTCGACGACTACCCGGTCCACCAGGTGCCCCTGTCGATGAAGCACGTCGCCACCGAGGACCGGACCGCGTACGACCACACCGTCCTCCACGTCCTCGACCACCGGGGGCCGCGCCCTGCCGGCCACCGGGCTCGGCGTGTACCCCGACACCGAGGAGACCGAGGCGTACGCCACCCTGCGCACCGGCGACACCCTGCACGCCGTACGCGCCTCGGACGTCCTCGGCGACGACCGGATGCGCCTCGCGGTCGGCCCGCTGCGCATCCGGGTCGAGCACCCCTTGCGCGAGTACGTGCTGAGCTGCGCCGCCGCCCCTGACGACCGGGCGGACTGTCGTACGAGATCCGCTGGTCGGCAGACTTCCCGCCGCTGTGGGAGCCGCTGCCCCCGCGGCAGCCGGCGACCGCCGCGGGGGCAGCGGTTCGTGCAGGCGGGCCGGTGCGTCGGCTGGATCCGGGCGGGCGGCCGGGAGATCCGCCTCAGGGCCGGCGAGTGGACCGGCACCCGCGGCCGCGGCTGGGGCGTGCGGCCGCTCCCGGGCGAGGACGGCGGGCGGTTCGCCGGGGAGTACCCGGCCGGGGGACTGCGGCGGGTGTGGTGCCCCGTCCGCTGCGACGACCGGTTCCTGATGGTGATCGTGCAGGAGGACGCCGACGGCGGTCGCGCGCTGAACGACGCGACCGTCGTGCGCCCGGACCATCCCGACCGCCGGCTCGGCCCGGTCCGGCCGGAGATCGCCTACCGCCCCGGCACCCGGCACCCGGAACGTGCCCTGATCCGCCTCGGCGACCCGCGCGAGCCGCTGGAACTGGACGTGGAGGTCCTGACGTCGGCCCCGCTCACCCCGGCCGCCGGCCGGCCGCCCGCCGGTGACCGGCGACACCGCGGCGACCCCGGCCGCCGCGCCCACGACCTGACCGGCCCGGCCGCGCGCCCCCTCCTCGCCGCGCCCGGCGTCACCGGCCACGCGGCCCGCTTCCGGCCGGCGGGCGAGACGGGGTACGGCATCTTCGAGCACGGCGTCCCGGAGCACGGCACCCGAGCGCACGGCACCCGAGCGCACGGCACCCGAGCGCACGGCTCCGCCGGGCACGGGTTGTTCGGGCACGACCTGTTCGGGCACCGCTTTCCCGGGCGGCACGGCCCGGACGGGTTCACGGGGTCCGACTCCGGCGCGCAGTGACGCGTCGAAGGGGGGCGAGATGCCGGCGGGAGCCGCTCAGGCGGCGTGGCGGCGCATGACGGGGACCCGCATGGGCCGCGAGCCCGGGCCGCCGACGTGCGAGAAGGGCTGCGTCCGCCAGTCCAGTCCCTGAGGGAGCGTCAACAGCAGGGCGGTGTCCTGCTCCTGCGGCTCGGAGGACTCGTCCGCGGGGCGCGCGTCGGCGGCCCGGCGGCCCGTACCGGCGCAGACCGTGAGCCCGAACGGGTTCCACGGTGAGGCGCACAGCGCGTGCTCCGGGAGGAAGTCCTCGTCCGCGAGCAGGGCGATGGGCTGCGCGCAGTCCGGGCAGATCACCCGGTACATCTCGAAGGTGTCGTACGCGTCGAGTTCGTCGGCCTCCTCGGCGTCGAAGAGGTCGGGTTCGACGCCCTCCGGCTCGGGCTCGACGACCGGCTGCTGCCGCTTGGGCACGCTACGACCAGGGCGCTTGACAGTCTGCATGGGATTCTCCCCCTCGGGCTGGGCCGTGAAGGCGCTGCGGCCTCGACCACAGCAAGCACTTCCCAGCCGCCCTCCGGGGTAATCACGACTTCATTACGGGACCTGTTCGAAGCCTGTGGCGTTCGTCACACGCTGTGTGCGGGTGCCGCGCCCGGCGTGTCCGCACCGGGGACGAGCTGTGGTGCTGAGGTGTCCCATGAGGTCAGCCGCACTGTAGGTTCTTGCGCCATGGAGGAGCTGGATCGACAGATCGTGCAGCTGCTCGTCAAGGACGGGCGGATGAGCTACACCGACCTGGGCAAGGCCACGGGGCTGTCCACGTCTGCCGTGCACCAGCGCGTGCGCCGGCTCGAGCAGCGTGGCGTCATCCGCGGGTACGCCGCGGTGGTCGACCCCGAGGCGGTGGGACTGCCGCTGACCGCCTTCATCTCGGTGAAGCCGTTCGATCCCAGCGCCCCCGACGACATCGCGGAACGCCTCGGAGGCGTCCCCGAGATCGAGGCCTGCCACAGCGTCGCGGGCGACGAGAACTACATCCTCAAGGTGCGCGTCGGCACCCCGCACGAGCTGGAGGAGCTGCTGGCGCGGGTGCGCTCACTGGCGGGGGTGTCGACGCGCACGACGGTGGTGCTGTCCACGCCGTACGAGGCCCGGCCGCCCCGGGTGTGAGGCGCCCGCGGGCCGGTGACCGGCGTGCGGGCGGAGCCGGGCACTCGCGGGCGCCGGGGCCCCGCACCGGGGCCCTGCGTTCACCGCGGCGGTGGTGAGGGGCGAGACTGTCCTCCATGAGTGAACGCACCGCCCCGACCAGGACCGTCCTGCTGCGCCGCGGAGAGGTGCACAGCCCCGCCGACCCGTTCGCGACCGCGATGGTCGTCGAGCGCGGCCAGATCGCCTGGGTCGGCTCCGAGGGCGCGGCCGACGCCTTCACGGACGGCGTGGACGAGGTGGTCGACCTGGCCGGGGCCCTGGTCACCCCGGCGTTCACCGACGCGCACGTCCACACCACCGCCACCGGCCTCGCCCTCACCGGCCTCGACCTGACCGGCGCCGGCTCGCTGGACGAGGCGCTGGCCCGGGTGCGGGAGTTCGCCGCCGCCCGCCCGCACGACCGGGTCCTGCTCGGCCACGGCTGGGACGCCGCGCGCTGGCCCGGCGGCCGGCCCCCGGCCCGCGCCGAACTGGACGAGGCCACCGGCAACCGCCCCCTCTACCTCAGCCGCATCGACGTCCACTCCGCGGTGGTCAGCACGGCCCTGCTCGACCTCGTGCCCGGCGTGCGGCGGCAGGACGAGCCGCTCACCCGCGGCGACCACCACGCCGTACGCGCCGCGGCGTTCGCGGCCGTGACCCCCGCCCAGCGCGCCGAGGCCCAGCGCGCCGCCCTCGCGCACGCCGCCTCCCTCGGCATCGGCACGGTCCACGAGTGCGCCGGCCCGGAGATCTCCTCCGAGGACGACTTCACCGGCCTGCTGCGGCTCGCGGCGGCGCAGGACGGCCCGCGCGTCGTCGGCTACTGGGCCGAGCGCGACCCCGGCAAGGCGCGCGAGCTGGGCGCGGCCGGCGCGGCCGGCGACCTGTTCGTCGACGGCGCCCTCGGCTCGCACACCGCCTGTCTGCACGAGCCGTACGCCGACGCGGACCACACCGGCACCGCCTACCTCGACGCCGCCGCCGTCGCCGCGCACGTCGCCGCCTGCACCGAGGCGGGCCTCCAGGCGGGCTTCCACGCGATCGGCGACGCCGCCGTGACCACCGTCGTCGCGGGCGTGCGCGCCGCCGCCGAGCAGCTCGGCCTGGCCCGGATCCGCGCCGCCCGCCACCGCGTCGAACACGCTGAGATGCTCACCCCCGAGACCGTCGCGGCCTTCGCCGAACTCGGCCTCACCGCCTCCGTCCAGCCCGCCTTCGACGCGCTGTGGGGCGGCGCGGACGGCATGTACGCCCAGCGCCTCGGCGCCGACCGGGCCCGCCTGCTCAACCCCTTCGCGGCGCTGCTGCGCGCCGGGGTCCCGCTCGCCCTCGGCTCCGACAGCCCGGTCACGCCCCTCGACCCGTGGGGCACCGTCCGCGCCGCCGCCTTCCACCGCACGCCGGAGCACCGGGTCTCGGTGCGCGCCGCCTTCACGGCGCACACGCGGGGCGGCTGGCGGGCGGTCGGACGGGACGACGCGGGCGTCCTGGTGCCGGGCGCGCCCGCCGACTACGCCGTCTGGCACACCGGCGAGCTGGTGGTGCAGGCGCCCGACGACCGGGTCGCGCGCTGGTCCACCGACCCGCGCTCCGGCACCCCCGGACTGCCCGATCTGACCCCCGGCCGCGAGCTGCCGGTCTGCCTGCGCACCGTCGTCGGCGGCCGGACCGTGTACGTGCGGCCGAGCGAGTGATCTCCCGGGGTGGCGCGACGCGGATCGGCGCCCGAATCGGTGTCGCACGACCTGCGCATCCTCCGGGCGGGCCTCCGTACGAGGGGAAGACGCCCAGGTCGAACGGCTGTTGACAGGCGGCGGCCCGGGGCCGGTAGGTTCGGCCGGGTCCACCACGGGACGCCCGACCGGGCACCGTCCGCACCCTCCTCGCGGCGCCGCTGGGTCAGGGACGGTGTACCGCACCGGGGCACCGCCACTGGGAGCCAGGCACAGCGACCGCGCCACGGCGGGGGACGTTCCGGCCAGGTCGGCACGGTGTGACCCGGATGGGGCCCGGGCGCTCAGTAGACAACGGCTTCAGGTCGATCCGCAGCCAGCGGGTCCCAGGTCGGCCCGAAGGGCGCCGGGCCTCCATCCGCAGCGGGCCGAGCCGCCTTCCGGCCCGGGAGCGCGGAGGAAGCGGCAAAGGGAAGCGGGCGGGGAGCCGGGACGGGGCCGCATAGAGGGCCAAAGGAACATCCTTGCCCCGTGCTCGCCCGATCGACACCGCAATGCGTACGTTCTGTCGCGTCGGCGCAGGCCGCGGCCACTATGGTGGACCTCTGCGTACGGACATGAAGGGGCAGCAGTGAACGACGGCGAGGGGAACCGGCCGGCCGAGGCCCAGGAGAGGCGCTTCGGCCCGCTCGGCACGGCCTTGGTGATCATCCCGACCTACAACGAGGCGGAGAACATCAAGACCATCGTCGGCCGGGTGCGCGAGGCGGTCCCCGCGGCGCACGTGCTGGTGGCCGACGACAACAGCCCCGACGGCACCGGCAAGCTCGCCGACGAGCTGGCCGCCGGTGACGAGCAGGTCCACGTGCTGCACCGCAGGGGCAAGGAGGGCCTCGGGGCCGCCTATCTCGCCGGGTTCCGGTGGGGCATCGAGCACGACTTCGGCGTCCTGATCGAGATGGACGCCGACGGCTCCCACCAGCCCGAGGAGCTGCTCCGGCTGCTGACCGCGCTCAAGGGCGCCGACCTGGTGCTCGGCTCCCGCTGGGTGCCCGGCGGCCGGGTCGTGAACTGGCCGAAGTCGCGCGAGTTCATCTCCCGCGGCGGCAGCCTCTACTCGCGGGTGCTGCTGGACGTGCCGATCCGGGACGTGACCGGCGGCTTCCGCGCCTTCCGCCGCGAGACCCTGGAGGGCCTCGGCCTCAACGACGTCGCCTCCCAGGGCTACTGCTTCCAGGTCGACCTCGCCCGCCGTGCCGTTAAGGCCGGCTACCACGTGGTCGAGGTCCCGATCACCTTCGTCGAACGCGAACTCGGCGACTCCAAGATGAGCCGCGACATCCTGGTCGAGGCGCTGTGGCGGGTCACGACCTGGGGCGTGGGCGAGCGGGTCGGCAAGTTCCTGGGCAAGGGCGACGGACCGTCGCGGCCGTAGGGCGCACGGGGGCGGGGCGCGCTGGGGCGCCGGCGGGCAGCGGAGGGCGCTTATCCCGTGCTGAGCGGGGGCCGGGCAGACTGTGGGCATGACGACTGGTGCACCGAACCCTTCCACCGCCACGCGGCCCCGGCGCTCGCGGCTGCGTACCTTCCTGCCGCTGGGCGTCGCGGCGTGGCTGGTGCTGGAGATCTGGCTGCTCACCCTGGTCGCGGACGCGGCGGGCGGGTTCACGGTGTTCCTGCTGCTGGCCGCCGGGTTCGTGCTCGGCGCGGCGGTCGTCAAGCGGGCGGGCCGGCGCGCCTTCCAGAACCTGAACGAGGCCCTGCAACGCGGCGTGGCGCCGTCCGGCGACGGCCGTGGCGGTGGCGGTGGCGGTGGCGGTAGCGGCCTGATGATGCTCGGCGGCCTGCTGCTGATCCTGCCCGGCCCGGTCTCGGACGCGGCCGGCCTGCTCCTGCTGCTGCCCCCGGTCCGGAAGGCCGTCGCCCGCCGTGCCGAGCGCGCCGTGGACCGCAGACTGCGCCGCGTCGCGCCCGGCAGCCTCGGCGACGCCTTCCAGCAGGCCCGCATGCACCGCCCGGACGGGAAGGTCGTGCAGGGTGAGGTCATCCGGGAGGAGCCGGGCGACGCCCCGCGTGAGCCGCGCCCGCCGCTGAACCGCTGAGCCCGGCGGGCGTCCCCGACGGCCACGGACGGGGCGCCCGCCGCACACCAGTGACCGCCCGCCGCACACCAGTGACCGCCCGCCGCACACCAGTGACCGCCCGCCGCACACCAGTGACCGCGGGCGCCGTACGTCACTTTCACGTACGGCGCCCGCGGTCCTCTGGCGTGTGCTGTGAAACCCCGCCCGGGTCCGGTAGGAACTACGCGGACTTGCGGCTGTCTCGGGGGTGCACCGCGATGTTCATCGCGCCGGAACGCAGAACGGCCAGCCGCTCCTCGAGGACCTCTTCGAGCTCCTCGCGCGTGCGCCGCTCCATCAGCATGTCCCAATGCGTGCGCGCCGGCTTCGCCTTCTTCTCCTCCGGGCCGTCGCCATCCACCAGGAGTGCCTGGGCCCCGCAGACCTTGCACTCCCACTCCGGCGGGATCTCCGCCTCGACCGAGAAGGGCATCTCGAACCGGTGCCCCTTCTCGCATGCGTACTCCACGGCCTGGCGCGGGGCCAGGTCGATGCCGCGGTCCGTCTCGTAGCTGGTCACCACGAGGCGCGTGCCGCGAAGAGCTCGCTCACTCATGAATCGTGCCTCCCGGGCTTGTCGCCCACAGGACAGGTGTCGCTGTCGTCGTCATCCGGTCAACGTCCGGTCGGCGGTAAAGATTCCCGTTCGGAGTCCCGTTCCGGGTCATGCGTCGCCGTCGTAGCCGCCCATGTTGTACCCACCAGCGCCCGGTTTGTCACATCTGACAGCAGATGTCACCCAGCGTTTCGGCATCTTTGACGCGCAGTAACGGTACGCCTGGCAGGCCAAACGCGTACACTACATCCCTTTCGCCGACAGTGCTAAATCCGTTCCGGGACCGGGTTCCCCGCCTCCGCGACGGCACGCCGCACCGGCACCCGCGCCAGCAGCACGAATCCCAGCACGAAGAACGCCACCAGCGAGATGATCGCGTCCCGGTAGCTCCCGGTCAGCTGGTAGGTGAGCCCGAACAGCAGCGGGCCCAGCCAGCTCATCCCGCGGTCGCTCAGCTCGTAGGCCGAGAAGTACTCGGCCTCCTTGCCGGGCGGGACCAGATGCGAGAAGAGCGAGCGGGACAGGGCCTGGCTGCCGCCCAGTACGAGCCCGATCCCGGCCGCCAGCACGAAGAACCACACCGGCGCCCCGGCGGGCAGGAAGTACCCGGCGGCCAGCACGACCGTCCAGGCGGCCAGTGAGCCGAGGATCGTGCGTTTGGCTCCGTACCGCCGGGCGAGCCGGCCCAGCGCCAGCGCGCCGAACACCGCGAGGACCTGCACCAGCAGGATCGCGCCGATGAGCGTGGACTGGCCGAGGTCCAGTTCCTCGGAGCCGTAGACGGACGCCTGGGTGATCACTGTCTGGATGCCGTCGTTGTAGACGAGGTACGCCAGCAGGAAGGCGAGCGTGAGCGGGTGGCGGCGCATGTCGCGGACCGTCGCGGCGAGCTGCCGCCAGCCGGTGACCGCCGTCTCCCGCGCGGGCGTGCGGCGGTCGCGCAGGCGCCGGAGCGGGATCAGCGCGAACGTGCCCCACCACAGGCCGGCCGAGGCCAGGCAGATCCGCACGGCCATGGACTCCGAGACGCCGAAGGTGTCGTGGGCCAGGTAGAGGACGAGGTCGGCGACCAGGACCAGCGCGCCCGACGCGTAGCCGAAGGCCCACCCGCGCGAGGAGACCGCGTCGCGTTCCTCGGGCGGAGCGATCTGCGGCAGGTAGGAGTTGTAGAGCATCATCGCCACGGACTGCGCGGCGTTCGCGACGACCAGCAGCGCGCCGCCGAGCAGATAGCGGTCGCCGTCCAGCAGGAACATGCAGGCCGTGGCCGCGGCGCCGAGGTAGGCGGCGGCGCCCAGCAGGGGCTTCTTGCGGCCGGTGCGGTCGGCGGCGGCGCCCACCACGGGCATCACCAGCACGGCCACGATCACCGACAGGGACACCGCGTACGCGAAGAAGGAACCGGCCCGGACCGGGATCCCCAGGGGGTGGACGAAGCCGTCCGGGTCCGCGGCCGACTCGGCCACCGACGTCAGATAGGGGCCGAGGAACACGGTGAGCACGCTCGTCGAGTAGACGGAGCACGCCCAGTCGTAGAAGTACCAGCCGCGCTGCTCGCGCCGCCGCCCGGCCGCGTCGTCGGCCGCCGTCGTGCGCACGGTCCCGGTGTCCACCCCGTGCCCTCGCTTCCCCGAGAAGTGCCGTGCGCGGGCGCGGCCCGGACGTCAGACCCAGACGCCCCGGTCCTCCATGACCTTGCGCAACGTGTCGATGCGATCGGTCATGATGCCATCGACACCCAGGTCCAGGAGCCGGTGCATCCGCTCCGCCTCGTTGATCGTCCACACGTGCACCTGGAGCCCGCGCGCGTGGGCGAACCGCACGAACCGCTGGTCCACCACCTGGATGCCGGACTGCGTCTCGGGCACCTGGGCGGCGACCGCCGAGTGGCGCAGCGCCGCCGGCACGCCCCAGGAGCGCAGCCGCAGGTTGAGCACGCCCCGGGTGCCGTAGGAGGTCGCCAGGCGCGGCCCGGCCAGACGCTGGGCGCGCACCACCCGGGCCTCGGAGAACGAACCGACGCAGACCCGGTCCCAGGCCTCGGTGCGGCCGATCAGGTTCAGGAAGGGGTGCAGCGCCGACTCGGCCTTCAGGTCGACGTTCCAGCGCACCTCGGGGAAGGTCTCCAGCAGTTCCTCGAAGAGCGGCACCGGCTCGGCGCCGGCCACGCGCGCCCGCCGCACCTCGGCCCAGGGCAGGTCGGCGATCCGGCCCGCCCCGTCGGTCACCCGGTCCAGCGTCGCGTCGTGGAAGGCGACGATCCGGCCGTCCCGCGTGGCGTGGACGTCGGTCTCGAGGTATCGGTAGCCCGCCTCCACCGCGCGCCGGAACTGCAGCACGGTGTTCTCCAGACCGTCCGCGGCCCCGCCCCGGTGGGCGAAGGCGATCGGGCCCGGGTGGTCGAGATAGGGATGGCGTATGCGCGTGCTCACGGACGCAGTATCGCGCGCCGGGGTTGACCAGTGGCAACGACGGTGCTGCCGCCGGATGCCGAGGGGGCGGCGAACCCGTCCGCGCCGGGCGGGCCGGTTCCACCGCCGTTGGTACGGGTGGCCTGACGCGTGGCATGCTGTGGCAGGAGGAACAGCGCACGTAAAGGCCAATTCGGGGAAGGTGGACTGATCGGCATGGGGCAGTGGACCTCGGCGATGGGTGCGGCACAGCTGGCCCGGCAGCTCCAGTCGCAGCAGACCCGCCCGGCCGGCCCCGGCGCGCGCCGTCCGCCGGCCTACCGGGCGCTCGCCGACGGCATCCGGCTGCTGGTGCTGGAGGGGCGGGTGCCGGTGGCCGCGCGGCTGCCCGCCGAGCGGGAGCTGGCGCTGGCCCTGTCCGTCAGCCGGACCACCGTCGCGGCCGCGTACGAGGCGCTGCGCACCGAGGGATTCCTGGAATCCCGGCGCGGAGCGGGCAGTTGGACCGCCGTGCCGGCCGGGAACCCGCTCCCCGCGCGCGGGCTGGAGCCGCTGCCGCCGGAGGCGCTCGGCTCGATGATCGACCTCGGCTGTGCCGCGCTGCCCGCGCCCGAGCCCTGGCTCACCCGTGCCGTGCAGGGCGCCCTGGAGGAGCTGCCGCCGTACGCGCACACGCACGGCGACTACCCGGCCGGGCTGCCCGCGCTGCGGGCGATGCTCGCCGAGCGCTACACCGCGCGCGGGATCCCCACCATGCCGGAGCAGATCATGGTGACGACCGGCGCCATGGGCGCCATCGACGCCATCTGCCACCTCTTCGCGGGCCGCGGCGAGCGGATCGCGGTCGAGTCGCCGTCGTACGCCAACATCCTGCAGCTGATGCGGGCGGCGGGCGCCCGGCTGGTGCCCGTGGCGATGGCCGAGGGGCTCGCCGGATGGGACATGGACCGCTGGCGGCAGGTCCTGCGGGACGCGGCGCCGCGCATCGCCTACGTCGTCGCCGACTTCCACAACCCGACCGGCGCGCTCGCCGGCGAGGACCAGCGCCGGCAGCTGGTCGAGGCGGCACGGTCGGCCGGCACCGTGATCGTCGCCGACGAGACGATGAACGAGCTGTGGCTCGACCCCGGCGTGCGGATGCCGCGGCCGGTGTCCGCCTTCGACCCGGCCGGTTCCACGGTGATCACGGTCGGCTCCGCCAGCAAGGCCTTCTGGGCCGGGATGCGCATCGGCTGGGTGCGGGCCGCGCCGGACGTCATCCGCAGCCTGGTCGCCGCGCGCGCGTACGCCGATCTGGGCACGCCGGTGCTGGAGCAGCTCGCCGTGCACTGGCTGTTCGGCACCGGCGGCTGGGAGCAGGCCGTGGAACTGCGGCGCGGGCAGGCCCGGGACAACCGGGACGCGCTGGTCGGCGCGGTGCGCCGGGAGCTGCCCGACTGGGAGTTCGAGGTGCCGCGGGGCGGGCTGACGCTGTGGGTGCGCACCGGGGGACTGTCCGGCTCGCGGCTCGCGGAGGCGGGCGAGCGGGTCGGGGTCCGGGTGCCGTCCGGCCCCCGCTTCGGGGTCGACGGCGCCTTCGAGGGGTATGTGCGGCTGCCGTTCACCGTGGGGGGAGCGGTGGCGCGGGAGGCGGCGGTCCGGCTGGCCGCGGCGGCCCGGCTGGTGCGCAGCGGGGGGACGGTGGGCGCGGAGGCGCCGCGCACGTTCGTGGCGTAGGGGAAGCGCGGCGGGCGGCCGGCCGCCGGTCGGGTCGGTGGTGTGGTGGTCGTGCGAGCCCGGCCGGCCGGGCTCGTGGCCTGCGGAGCTGCCGTGCTGCCGCGGCCGGTCAGCGCTTGGTGGTGTGGTGGTCGTGCGGCCGGCCGGCCGGGTTCGTGGCCTGCGGAGCTGCCGCGCTGCGGTCGGCCGCTCAGGAGCGCTCCGCCACCGCCGCCTCCGCCGGGACCGGTTCCGGCTCGGACGCCGCCGCCGGGACCAGGTCCGGCTCCGCGTCCGCCGGGGTGGTGCGCGGCGGGAGCAGGTCCAGCACCGCCTGGCGGTGGGCGTCGCTCGTGGCGTCGTCGTAGGGGTCGGGGGTCGCGGGGACCTGGAGGCGCAGCACCGGGCCGGTGCCCAGGCGGGCGTAGCCGCGGCCCGCCGGGGCGTGCGGGACCGGGGTGGTGTGCGGGGGCGCGCCCAGGACGGTCACGAGCTGTTCCCTGGTGGCGGGGCCGAGCACCACCCGCGCGCGGGTGTGCTGCCGTACCGGGTCGCTCAGGGCGTCCACATGGTCGAGGTGCTCGGCGACGACCACGGTGACGTTCGCGGCGCGGCCGTGCCGCAGCGGCACCTGGAGCAGGGACTGCGGGTCCTTGTGGCCCTCGGCGGAGGCCACGTGGGCCAGCGCGGACGGGCGGTCCAGCAGCAGCCACAGCGGCCGCTTGGTGTCCTCCGGCGGCGGATGGCCCGCCTGCCGGGCGCGGTTGACGGCGATCAGCCGACGCTCCGTCTCCGTCGCCGCCCACTCCAGGCTCGCCAGCGCCCCGGCCGGCGCGCACTCGACGGCCAGGACGCCGTCCCGGCCCGTCAGGCAGGCGTACTCGCCGGTGCCGCCGCCGTCGACGACGAGGACGTCGCCGTACTGCAGCGCCTGCAGCGCCACGGAGCGCAGCAGGGTCGACGTGCCGCTGCCCGGCTGGCCGACGGCCAGCAGATGGGGCTCGGTGGAGCGGATGCCCGTGCGCCAGACGACGGGCGGCACGTCGCGCCGCTCCGGTCCGTGCACGAGCGGCAGCGTGCGCTGCACCTCGCCGGCGTCGGTGAGACCGAGGACCGTCTCACCGGGCGCCGTCACGAAGCGCTGGGCGGCGATGTCGGTGGGCAGCGGCGCGAGGACCGCGACCGTGAGCTGGTTGCCCTCCTCGTGCCACGCGAAGTGGTACTCGCGGCCGCGGCCCGACTTGGCGGTCAGCAGATGCTCGACCCGCGCGCGTGCCTCCGGATCGCCGTCCGGGAAGTACGGCGGGTACTGGATCACCAGCCGCGCGATCCGGCCCGTGGCGTCGAACGCGTACTCCGGGAAGGCCTTGTCCCACTCGCCGCCGTGGACGTACAGGGGTGCCGGGTCCTCGGCGATGGAGAGGAACGGGACCAGCGCCTCGTACAGCGACCGCAGGCGCTGGAGCCGGGTCTCGTCGGGCCCCTCGGGGGTGGGCGGGGTGCGTTCGCGGCCCTGCCAGGCTGCCGCCGCCATCAGCGCGATGACGGCGAGCAGCGGGCCGTAGGGCGCCAGCGCCACGACGAGGATCACCGAGGCCACCAGGAACAGCAGGGGGCCGCGCCTGTCCTTGGGGGTGTCCGCCCACTTGCGCCGTCCGGCCGTGGCCAGCCGGCGCAGACCCCGGGTGATCAGGATCAGCGGGTGGAGGACGTCGGTGGCGCTGTCGGCCGCCGTCCGGGCCAGATCCCGGCTCCGGGCGAGCTGTGTGCCGCCGTTGCTCAGAATGCGGGGGAGGGGGCGCCGGGCCACGGGTGTCTCCTGGAGGTGCGGGTGGACGGGGTGGTGGGTCCGGGAGGGCGGCGGGTCAGAACTTCAGACCGCCCAGCAGGCTCGCCAGGCTCTCGCCGCCCGCCTTGATGCTCGGGGCGACGGCCGTGCTCGCCAGGTAGAAGCCGAACAGGGCCGCGATCAGCGCGTGGGACGACTTCAGTCCGTCCTTGCGGCAGAAGATGAAGACGACGATGCCGAGCAGGACCACGCCAGAGATGGAGAGGATCATGAGGTCTCCTGGTGTCGAGGGGGACAGTCACCATGAGTACTTCCAGGCTCACAGGATGTATCCATACGATTAAAGGTGCAAGTGGGTGAAAACTGGTGGATTTCGACCGGACGGCCGAGCAGGGGAGGCCCGGGGCGCAGTGGGCTTGCGTCCGGCGGGTGCCACGGTGATCTTTGCCTCGGGCGGGGCCCGTCATGTCGCCGCACAGCCAGTACGCTGGCGATTCACCCGTAGAGCCCAGCGGTGCGGTCAGGTGATGTTCGTACTCGTGCGTGATGAGAGGCGGTCCGGCCGATGACTGAAGCCCCCGACCCCGAGGTCGTGGAGCTCGCGACCAAGATCTTCGATCTGGCCCGGCAGGGGCGGACCGAGGCGCTCGTGGCGTACGTCGACGCCGGTGTCCCGGTCGGCCTCACCAACGACCGCGGCGACTGCCTGGTGATGCTCGCCGCCTACCACGGGCACGCCGGGACGGTGCGGGCGCTGCTCGCCCGCGGCGCCGAGGCCGACCGGGTCAACGACCGGGGCCAGACCCCCCTCGCGGGGGCGGTCTTCAAGGGCGAGGAAGACGTGATCAGGGCCCTGCTGGAGGGCGGCGCCGACCCGGCCGCGGGCACCCCGTCGGCCGTCGACACCGCCCGGATGTTCGGCAAGGCGGAGCTGCTGAAACTGTTCGGCGCGCACTGAGACACCACCCGGCCGGGCAGGACGGGCCTCTTGGCCGGGCAGGACACGGAAAAACGGGGGAGGCGGTACTGTCGCCGGAAATTTCGGTCGCGGCATCGAGAAGCGCCGGGTCATCATGACCTCGTGATTCACGGACGCGATGGCCGGGCAGGTGTTGCCGCACCGCGCGGGCCGTGACGCGGCCCGCATGGGCCACCGACGAGAGGCAGAGAAAGATGGTCTACAGCAAGCAGAAGACGGCGGGCGCCCCGACGTGTCGTCACGCGGCCAGGTAAAGCACGTTCCCCGGTTGCGTCGACGCTTGATGTGAGGCTGTGTTTCCCATGTTCGATCCGGTCATAGCGCCCAGCGGTACGCTGCTCGGCCTGCTCCAGCGGGGCCGCGGCGACGGCACGCTGCACGCGCTCACCGCCCCCCGCGCCGAGGCGCTCGCCGCCCTGAACCACTGTGTGCTGCGCGACCCCCGCCACGACTGGCAGGTGGAGAACCGCTCCCTGTACTACGCCCGCCTGTACCTCGACCTGAACGGCGGGCTGGACGCGATCGAGGCGCACCTGTTCGACCCCGACGACCTCGCCGACACCGACGAGTCCCGCACCGGGCTCGCCCTCGCCGTCCTCGGCCACCTCGCCTCCTACGGCAGGCGCGACGCGCTCGCCCTGCTGCGCAGGTACGCCGCCCACGGCGCCAACTGGGCCTGGGCCCTGGACGAGCTCGCCCTGCGCGACGACGACGCCGGGCTGCGCGCCTTGGCCGCGCCCGTGCTGGCCCGGTTCCCGGCCGACGCCGAGGGCGAGGCCGAACTGGCCGCCGCCGTGCGGGACGCCTTCGAACCGAGGCCATGGCGGCTGTGGGCCGACGATCCGCGCGTGTCCGTCGGTGCCCGGGTGCGTGCCGCCCGGGAGGCCGGCTGCTTCGACCGCTGGCAGCGGCAGCTGCGGCCGGCCGGGCCCCGCCCGGGCTGGAGCGTGCGAGCCGTGTTCGAGTGGGCCCAGCAGGGCGTCGAACGCGGAGTCGCGCTGCACGTCCCGGCCGCCCGCTGCCTCACGGCCGTCGCCGGACCCGAGGACCGGCCCGAGATCGTCCAGGCCGCCAGGGACGGCGGCGAGGGTGCCCGCTGCACCGCGCTGCGCTTCCTCGCCGACGGCGAGGACCCCGAGGCGCTCGACCTGATCGAGGCGGCCGTCGTGGCCGGCCCGGCGCCGGTCGTGGAGGCCGCCGTCGACGCCTTCGAACGGATGCGCGGCGCGGCCGCCGTGGCCCGGGCCCGCGGCTGGGCCCGCCGGCCCGATCCGCTGGGCGCCGCCGCCGGGCGGGTGCTCGCCTGCCGGGGCGGTGCCCAGGACAGCGGCCTGGTGCTCGGCGCCCTCCGGGAGGCGGTGCGGGCGGAGGGCCCCGACGCGCCGACCCTGTGGACCCTCGTCGACGGTGCCGGCCGGCTCGGCATCGCGTGCGCCGCACCGGTTTTGCGCCACGTGTACCGTGAGACCGCCTCGTCCCATCTGCGCGGCAGGGCCGCCCGCGCCCTCGCCGCCACCGACCCGTCCTTCCCCTCCGGCTTCGCCGTCGAGTGTCTGTGGGACTGCGAGGAGACCACCCGGGAACTGGCCGCCCGGCACGCGGAGACCGGAGACACCCGCGTCGTCGAGCGACTGCGCCGGCTCGCCTCCGACCCCGCCGAGGAGGCGGAGGTCCAGACGGCGGTACGCAGCCGGATCGGGCCGGACGCCATGTGACCGCCGCCCCCCTCACCCGCCGGGTGACCGGGCACCGGAGTACCCGCCGGGTGAACGGCGGGTGACCCGGAGGTCAGGGGCGCGTGGCCGCGGGCCGACGCGCCCGGGCGTGCAGTGCAACGCTCATGGATCGTTCCCCGGCCGGAAAGATCGACGTTGACGCGGCCACGTCCAGTGTGGCGACAACAGCCCTATGCGTGTCGTCATCGTGACCGAATCATTTCCCCCCGATGTGAACGGCGTGGCCCATTGCGCGCTGCAGACCGCCCGACACCTCGTCGATCGCGGTCACGCTCCCCTCGTCGTCGCACCGGCTCCCGCTCCGGGCAACAAGGTGGGCGCCCTCGCGCCGTGCCCTGTCGTCCACGTCCCCTCCCTCCCGCTCCCGGGCTACCCCCAGGTCCGCGTCGCCCTGCCCAGCCGGCGCCTGGCCGCCGCGCTGCTCTCGCACCAGCCCGACATCGTGCACCTGGCGAGCCCCTTCATCCTCGGCGTCCGCGGCATGGCCGCCGCGGCCCGGCTCGGGGTACCCGCCGTCGCCGTCTACCAGACCGACCTGGCCGGATACGCCCGCACCTACGTGGGCGCCGGCGAGGCCGCGGCCTGGCGGCGCATCCGCTCCGTGCACGCCGCCGCCGACCGCACCCTCGCCCCCTCCAGCGTCTCCCAGGGCGACCTGGAGGCCCACGGCGTGCCCCGGGTGCACCTGTGGCGGCGCGGCGTCGACACCGTGCGCTTCCGCCCCGAGCTGCGGGACGACGCGCTGCGCCGGGAACTCGCCCCCGACGGCGAGCTGATCGTCGGCTACGTCGGGCGGCTCGCACCCGAGAAGCACGTCGAGCTGCTCTCCGGCGTGTGCGGCCTGCCCGGTGTGCGGCTGGTGGTCGTCGGTGACGGGCCGAGCCGGCCCGGGCTGGCCGAGGCGCTGCCCGGCGCGGTCTTCCTGGGCCGCCGCACCGGCGACGACCTCGCCCGCATCTTCGCCTCGCTGGACGTCTTCGCCCACACCGGCCCGTTCGAGACCTTCTGCCAGACCGTGCAGGAGGCCATGGCCAGCGGCGTCCCCGTGGTCGCGCCCGCCGCCGGCGGCCCCCGGGACCTGGTCGACCACGGCCGCACCGGGTTCCTCGTCCCGCCGCGCGACGCGGACGCCGTCCGGGAGGCCGTGGCCGCCCTGGCCGCCGACCCGGCGATGCGCACCGCCTTCGGGACCACCGCGCGCGCCACCGTCGAGGGCCGCACCTGGGCCGCCGTCGGCGACCAGCTCCTCGCGCACTACGAGGCCGTGCTCGACGCGCGCAGGCCGGCGGTGGCGGCGTGAACACCTCCCTGCGCATCGTCCGCCTGGCCAACTTCGTCGCCCCCGCCTCCGGCGGCCTGCGCACCGCGCTGCGCGAGCTGGGCAAGGGCTTCAAGGTCGCGGGCCACGACCCGGTCCTGATCGTCCCGGGCGAGAAGTACAGCGACCGCGAGACCGAGCAGGGCCGGGTGATCACACTGCCCGGACCGGTGCTGCCCGGCACCGGCGGCTACCGCGTCCTGGTCGACAGGCGCCGCGTCGCCGCCCTCCTGGAGGAACTCGCCCCGGACCGCCTGGAGGTGTCCGACCGGACGACCCTGAGGTGGACCGGCAAGTGGGCGCGGCGCGCCCGGGTGCCCGCCGTGATGGTCTCCCACGAGACCGCCGACGGTGTGCTGCGCACCTGGGGCCTGTCCGAGAACCTCTCCCGGCGCGCCGCCGACGCCCTCAACGTCCGCACCGCCCACACCTACTCGAAGGTCGTGTGCACCACCGAGTTCGCCGAACGCGAGTTCGTCCGGATCGGCGCCCGCAACGTCGTACGGGCCCCCCTGGGCGTCGACCTGATGAACCGGCGGCCCACGCTGCGCGACCCGGCGCTGCGCGACACCCACGCGCGGGCGGACGAGAAGCTGCTGGTGCTGTGCTCCCGGCTGTCCGTGGAGAAGCGGCCCGGCACCGCCCTGGACGCCCTGGACTCGCTGCGCCAGCGCGGGGTGCGCGCCGTGCTCGTGGTGGCCGGCAACGGGCCGCTGCGCGCCGGTCTGGAGAAGCGGGCGCAGGAGCGCGACCTGCCGGTGACCTTCCTCGGGCACGTCGCCGACCGCAGCCTGCTCGGCGCGCTCCAGGCCACCGCCGACGTGGCCCTGGCCCCCGGGCCGGCCGAGACGTTCGGCCTCGCCGCGCTGGAGGCCATGGCCTGCGGCACGCCCGTGGTGGCGAGCGCCTCCTCCGCGCTGCCGGAGGTGATCGGTTCCGCCGGGGCCACCGCGGCGGACAACGGGGAGGCCTTCGCGGACGCCGTGGAGATGCTGCTCGACCGTCCCGAGCGCGAGCGCCGGGAGACCGCACGCGCGCGGGCGGAGTGCTTCGGCTGGGGCACGGCGGTGGACGCCTTCCTCGCCGTGCACGACGCGGCGGTGCCCGAGCGCCCCTTCGCCCGTGCGGAGGGCGCGGCATGAAAGCCGTCCGCTACGTCGCCCTGGGGGACTCGCTGACCGAGGGGGTGGGCGATCCCGTGGGGAACGGGTGGCGCGGCTGGGCCGCGCTGCTCGCCGGCGGCCTGTGCGAACCACCCGCCGACTTCACCAACCTCGCGGTGAGCGGGGCCCAGACCCGCGACGTGCTGGAGAGCCAGCTGCCGGCCGCGCTCGCCCTGCGACCGGACCTCGCGTCCGTCCTCGTCGGCGTCAACGACACGCTGCGCCGGACGTTCGACATCCACCACATCACCGAGCGCCTCGACAAGGTGTACGCGGCCTTCGCCGTGCAGGGCACGGCCGTGCTCACCGCCTGCCTGCCCGACCCGGGCCGGATGCTCGGACTGCCGGGGGTGCTGGCGCACCCGCTGGCCCGGCGGCAGCGCGCGGTGAACACCGTGGTCCACGCCCTCTCCGAACGCTACGGGGCCGTGCACCTGCACGCGGCCGAGGGCGACTGGATCGACGACCGGGCCATGTGGAGTGCCGACCGGCTGCACCCGGGGGAGCGGGGGCACCGGCAGCTGGCCGTCCGGTTCCACGAACTGCTCGCGGACGCCGGGTTCGCGACGGGGCGCGCGCCCGCGCCCGACCCCGAGTTCCCGCCGCCCACCAGGTCGGCCAGCCTGCTGTGGCTGGCCACCGCGGGCACCGCCTGGATCGTGCGCCGGTGCAACGACCTGCTGCCCCAGCTGCTGCGCCTCGCGGCCGTCGAGATGCGCCACCGCGCGCGCGGCACCAGCGCCCGGCTCGACCTGCGGTCGGCCAACGCCGTGTCGACGGCGCTGGCGGCACTGCCGGTGCCGGTGCCGGTGCCCGGGCCGCGTCCGGAGCGTTGGGAGCCGGGCAGGCCCGTGCTGCCGGAGGGGCTGTCGATGCCGGGGCAGCGGACGGCGCCGGGGCAGCGGACGGCGTCTGGGCAGTGGCCGGCGTCGGGGCAGCGGCCGGTGGGGGAGCAGCGGCCGGTCGGGGAGCAGGGTGCGATCGGGGAACAGCGGTCCGTGGGGGATCAGAGGCCTGTGGTGGAACAGCGCCCGGTGGGGGAGCGTCCTGTGGGGGAGCAGCAGCCTGCCCCGGAGGCGGCCTGAGGGCGAGGCGCCCCGGGCCGCGGGCGTCGGGGGTGGACGGCGGTCGATGGCGGCGAGGTCCGCGGGCGTCGGGGGTGGACGGCGGTCGATGGCGGCGAGGGCCGCGGGCGTCGGGGGTGGACGGCGGTCGATGGCGGCGAGGTCCGCGGGCGTC